>NZ_MVAB01000001.1:900000-1155000 GCF_002026305.1 Vagococcus martis
AGATCTTGCAATTTCACTAGTCGTGATATCTTTAATCAAAGGCTCTTCTACAACCACATTTTCACTTAAAATAACTCGACCTTCACTTGCTTTGATACTTTGAATTAAATCTTCTTTACTAAATGCTTCAATGTCACTTACATTAGCACTTATTAGTCTTTTAACCATCATCTACCTCCAATTACTTAGTCTCTGCGTAACAAACACTATAAAGGTCAATTATTTCTTTTGCTAAATCAATAAATGATATGCTTGTCATTAAATGATCTTGTGCATGGACAAGTAATAATGTTACTTCCACATTATTCCCTGAGGCCTCTTGTGTTAATAAAGCGGTTTGTGCCCCGTGAGCATCTACAATATGTTTTTCTGCCGATTCAATTTTTTGTCTTGCCTCATCAAAATGTTTCTGTTTAGCTTCTTGTATTGCCTCCATTGCATCACTTTTTGCATTACCTGATTTAACAATCAAACTCATAATGGTTGTTAATAATTCTTCTTTTGTTTCTCCCAAAATATCCCATCCTTCTCTTATAATTTACAGAGCATCAAAATCGAAATCTTCAAAGTTAATGTCATCTTCTAATTCTTCCGCATAATTTTTTTCTTCCTCAAGGTATTGGCGGTCCATCATTTTAACAAATGGATAATAAATGACCATGCCTAGGAATAATAGTAAAACTTGTAATACTGCTCCTTGCCAACCACTTACTAAGAAACCTGAAAACACTATTGGTGTTGTCCAAGGTAATTGAATGCCATTAGTAAAAGGAACTAATCCCCAGCTCATCGCAAAGTAAGCAATAATTATATTAATTGTTGGAACTAACACAAATGGAACCAAAATAATAGGATTTAATACAATAGGTAAACCAAAAATAATCGGCTCATTAATTCCAAAGAAACTTGGAACTATTGATAATTGTGATAATTTTTTGATACGTTGACTCTTACAAAATAAAACCATGACAATAACTAGAGATAATGTGGATCCAGCTCCACCAAATGTCGCAAACATATCTTGAAATTGTCCTGTGATAATATTTGGAATTTCCGTATGTGCCTTATAAGCTTCTAAATTTTCCATTGATAACGCTCTTAATACTGGGTTAAAAACCGCTCCAACTACGCTACTTCCATTAATTCCAAAGAACCAAAAGAAATGTAAGAAAATATACGCAACTATCATTGCACCTAGTGTGTTTCCTAAAGATAATAATGGCATTTGTAATAGATTAAAAATGATATCTTGTAAGCTCCCATAAGATGTTAACGTTACCAACCAATCAATGACAAAAAACACAAAAATAATCACAAAGCTTGGTATCAATGCTTCAAAGGATTTAGACACGGTTGGTGGTACACTATCTGGCATTTTAATTTTCCAACCTTTTCTAACGACCCAAACAAATAATCTAGTTGCAACTAATGCTGTAATCATTCCTAAGAATAAACCACTGGAACCCATCCATTTTAGCGGTAAACTAGTAACTTCATAAACAGTTTCTGTGTTTTCAGGAGTAAAAAATGTGGTATAAGGCGTCACGATAAAGAATGCTACTAACGAAATAATTGCCGCTTGCATCGCATCCTCATCAAACTGTCTAGCTAAACTATACGCAATCCCCGCTACTGCTAAAATAGTCATAATATCAAAACTAGCACTAGCAGGGACCATCATATGACTCGCCCATTCTTTCCCTAGTAGCGCACTCATCCATGTATCCCATTGATTCAGTGGAAAATTAGCAATTAATAAAAAGAACGACCCTACAATTAATACAGGAGTAGATAATAAAAAACCATCTCGTATAGCAATTAAATATTTATTCTCACCAATTTTTTTTGCCATTGGTGACAATACTCTCTCTAGACTATTTAGAAACTTTTTCATCCCTCTCACCTATTTCTTTTTATTATTTTTTGCTAATTTTAACGCTTCTTTTAAAGCTTTTTCTCCGTCCATTGCTCCATATATCTCTGAATCAATGACCATAACCGGAATACCTTGTGGCTCATATTCTTCTTTTGTTTTATTAAATAAAAAACGTACTTGTGGTCCTAAAAGAACTGCAATTGGTCTTTCTTTTTCAACAATTTCTTTAATTCTAGCAACTGGATAAGCTGTAATATCTAAAGGTAGGTTATGCTTTTTCACTACTTCCATCATTTTATTAACCATAATACTAGTAGACATCCCTGCATCACAAAATAAATATATTTTTTTTGTACTCATTGTTTATTCTCCATTCTATTTTATTGGCGCCTTAATTCTGTTTTCATATGCATCTAGCCATTCTTGTGTAATTGGCTCGATCATTGTTGTATGGTTTTCACCCATATTTGCTATGTAGATAGCTGCTTTGTTTTGATCATTTCCAACTGAAAAGGTAAACTCCACATTAGTAGCAACTCCCCAATCGCCTTTATTATTCATTGCAACTAAAGACATCGCTCCACATTTTCCGTATTTTTTGGTTAATTTATCATGAAATGAATACACTGCTTCATCACATGCTTCTTGTGGTGTCATTCCTCCCTCCATTTTACGAACAATTTCGTATGAAAGAATTCCTTTCATTAAATCTTCACCTAATCCTGTTGCAGCAGCTCCACCAATATCACTGTCCACGTAAAATCCAGAACCTGATAATGGAGAGTCTCCAACGCGTCCAGGTTTTTTCATAAAAAGGCCAGAGCTTGATGTACCAGCACTCATACTCCCTGTTTTGTCGAGACTGATTGCCCCAATCGTATCATGACCATCATAGGGACTAAGCGAGTGTTTCGCCATATCATCTAAGCGTTTTTCCCATAGTTTTCTCGCCCGTTCGGTCAACATATTTTTTCGTTCAAATCCATTTGTCATGGCGTACTTTGTTGCACCTTGACCAACTAAGAAGCTATTAAATTTTTCATGACTTAACTTTCTCGCCACAGAAATTGGATGACACACATCTGTAATCCCTGCCACTGCTCCAATTTGGAACGTATCGCCATCCATAAAGGCGGCATCCATTTCCAGAATCCCTTCAATATTTGGTAAACCACCATAACCAACAGACTTGTAATAAGGATAGTCCTCGACATGTTTAATAATCATTTCAATGGCATCATTAGATGTTCCATTATTCTTTAATAGCTCTAAGGAATCTTCAATGCCTTCGTGTGACATCCGCCAAGTCGCTATGCTACCAAATTTCATTTAATCACCTCTTTATAATATTATAACGCTTTCATTATACAATAGTATATACCATAATGTCTATACTGATTACGACGTTATTTTTAATCACATGCTAAAGATAAAATTGCTTCCATATATATTTCCATGTTCAATAATAAATCTTTCTCATCCATATATTCATCACTATTATGAGCTATCCCTTTTTGACCTGGAAGTGAAGGCCCAAAAGCAACAGTATTCGGGAAAAAACGTGCATATGTTGCACCAGTTGTTGTCACTGGAGTACCGTCTAAACCGGTTATTTTTTCATAGACCTCACTTAATTTTTTTACATTTGTATCATCTTTTGGGAAACTTGTACTCTTTAATTGTCGAATAATGTTAATTTCACTTTCTTTAGGCACAACTTTATGCAATTGTTCTGTTACCTCTTCTTCTTTCGTTGAAACTGGATATCGAATAGCTATGCTCAACTGAATCGTATTTTGCTCAACCTTCAATTCATAGGGGGTTAAAATTAATTTCCCACTATCCTCGTCCTCAAAATCTAAACCAATCCCTTCACCATAATGTTTCTTTGAAAAACTCTCTTCGACCCATGAAAAATAACGGCGCAATTGATCTGACATTTCTTTGTTACTAGACAGTTTTGTAGCTAGTATTGTAATGGCATTTTCACCTAATTCTGGTGCATTTGATGGCGAACGTTTACCTAAAACGTGATATGACTCTTCTTGAAATATTGCTGTTAATTCATCCGGCACATGCGCACTAGACTGATCTCCCTGAATCGTTAAATGTTGTAGTTCATTTGCATCAAAATGCGTAGAGATAGTATAATTTACAATTCCTCTTTCTCCATAAACAACTGGGTATTTACAATCTGGTGTAAATGCAAAGATAGGAGCTATTTCTTCTGCTAAATACAAAGGCAAGTCTGAACTGCCACTTTCCTCATCTGTTCCAAAAATTATTCTAATGGGTGTGATTGGCTTAATCCCCATATCTTTCAATAATTTCAATCCAAACAAACATGACATAATCGGTCCCTTATTATCTAAGACTCCTCTTCCATAGAACTTTTCATCTTTTTTACTCAATTTAAACGGTGGAAATGACCATCCATCACCTGCTGGAACAACATCTAGATGTCCCACTATCCCAATATAATCATCACCTTCTCCAAATTGAGCATAGCCTACAGCATCATTCACAATATTTGTTTTAAAGCCATAGTCTGAAGCTATCTTCATCACTTGTTCCAACGCTTGTTTTGGACCTATTCCAAAAGGGGCATTATCCAAAGGGGCTCCCTTTACACTCTCAATTTGCATCACTTTATCTAAATCTTTATAAAATTCTTCTTTATTTTTCTCTATTAAATGTTTTATATTTACTGTCATCGGTCTTCTCCTTAATTATGTCCTCTTACTAAAGTATTTTTGAAAGTATATCTATCCGCTCTATAATATGAAATATCGTATAATATCGGAGTCGCATTAATAGCAAACGTTATTGAATTTACTAAAAGTAATGGATCTCCCACTGGAACATTTAACAACTCGGACATCTCTTCATTAACCAAAATCGCTTCTACTTCTTGATGAGAATAGGCAATTTCTACTTTCGATTCAATCCATTTAAACAATGATTGATTAAAGTCTTCTTTTGATAACCCATCTACATATTTTTCACTTAAATAAATTTTTTCAACCGTCATCGGTTCATTATCTAAGCTTCTACATCTTACTAATTCATACACTGTATCAGATTCGCTTAACTCCAATTGAGTCATTATTTTATCATCTAACTGTTTAAGTTTTTCAAAAGAAATAACTTTAGTATCACTCGTTTTTCCATACGCTTTTGCAGCTTCAGTAAATCCTTGCAATCCATCACGACCACTTTGGATTTTTTGTTGTGACATGACATAGCTACCTTTACCACGTTTTTTTACGATAATATTTTTTTTAATCAACAAATCGATCGCTTTTCGAATTGTTAATCTACTACACTCAAATTCTGTTGATAAATCATACTCAGATGGCAATTTTTGAGAGCTTACATAGATACCTTCTTTAATCCGTCTTTCTATTTCTTGTGCAACACTCACATATACTGTCTCCGTATTTTTTTTCTCTTTCATAACAATCAAACTCCTACTTTTTTATTTTTCCATTATTTATTGATTTACTGATAAACGAAGAAATTGGCTTTTGGCTGCTTATGGAATTGAGGCAGTTTCTTAATTAGCTAAAGAGACTCTAACAGGCTATTATTCATCACTACCAATATCATTTACTTTAATTTTTTACATTTTATTAAGCTACTTAATACATTAGCAATTGTCTATTTAACACACAAATATGTTAAACAACTTTACTTTTCGGTTTAACTAGGTGTAACCTATACAATCATCTTTCATTACTTTTTAGTATATACTAAACAAAATATACTATTTTTAAGAACGTTTTACAAATGATGTTAAGAAAAATAAAAACACCTCTGTTAGATTCGTATAAAAACGACATAATCAGAGGTGTTTGAGGATGTTAATCATACCTTACCAAATATAAATAATTAATAACTTAATGTTTCTAGTCTTGGTATGTTTGATCTAATATTTCTTTAGTCTTTAAATATTTTTCTTCCAGTGAATTATAATCATCTACATCCTTTTCATCAAGTTTCTTGTTTTGTATATTTACATCATCTAGGTCTGTGTTAGATAGCGTATCGAGTTTGGGCAGAAGTGGATTAGATTCTTTATCCCCTATAAACACTTCATTTCCAAACTTAAATGATTTTGCTTCTCTGCCACTCATCATGACCTTAAAGGCACTATTCATTAAGTATACTCTCCCTTGATTTGCTGTTTCGTGTGGAAAGGTCGTTGGTGCATACGTTGCATCAACATAAGTTGGGCTACCTAACCAAGTAGCAATAGAAATCTCAGGCGAAGCCATTACAAGAAGTGAATCTGGTGACTTATTTTGACTATTTGGTACAGAGCTCTCAAAATTACTTGATCCTGACTTCATGACATAGGTATCTTGACTAAAACCTGTGTATTTAGGTCCTGCATAAGGTTCTGAGCCGTTTGCTCCAGTGGCTTCTTTTAACATATTCACCACGGTTTTTGCCGTACTGGAACTCATCGTTCGTTTGCTTTCAGCATCAGAAAGATTAATTTTGACAGAGTCTGTTTCAATACTTTCAATAGTTGTTGGTTCAACTCGAACCCCATCGTTACCAAATACACTAAATGCTGAAGATAGTGCCAAAACATTTGTAGGGTAATTAATTGCTTGCTCAGCTGTGTAATTTGAGCCTTTTGGGTTATATGATGCTAGGCCGAGTGGTTCCATCATAGTATTTTTTTGCTGATCATTGGTCATCTGAAATGCCTCAACAGCAGCTGTATTTAGCGACAGCCCTAAGGCAAATGATGCACTAACTTTACCAAAATTCTGATTGCCATAATTATTAACTTTCCAATCTCCTACTGTAAAAGAACTTCCATTTTGAATCGTATTTGGTGTCAATCCTGCATACTCAACAGCTGTAGCATAATCAAGAAGTGGTTTTATTGTAGAGCCTGAAGATCGTGTTGCTGTATATGGAATCATCGGATTATCTGAATTAGTTGCAAGACCTATAATATGTCCTGTTTTCGTATCTACAACGGAAATAGCAGTCAAACTTTCTTTATGTTCAATATATCCATTAGGTAATCGGTCGTCCTGAGGATAAGTCCCTTCTACTATGCTATGTAACTCTTTTAATTGATTACTATCTGCATAAGTTTTAACCGTAATCGTGGTATTTTGCGGTAAATTTAAGCTACTCAATTCATCTTTCACTTTTGCAACATAAGGTTGGTATTCCTTTGGTGTCCCTTGCTGCTTATATCTTTTTAATGCAAACTCTTCCTTTTCACTTTGGACTAGTTCGACGGTTTGTTTATATATTTTATCACCAATCAGCTCATTTTCTTTCATAATTGCTAATACAGTAAGCGTCCGTTGCTTACCACTTTTTTCAAAGTCTTGAACATAAACTGATGGTGATTGACCTAACCCAGCCATGTAAGCAATCTGAGCTACCTGTTTGGGGTCATTTGTATCCATATCTGACATATCATTATCAAACAACTCAATTGAGGCTGCTCTAACTCCTACAGTATTGGGTGTTAGACGTAGTTCATTTAGATAAGCTTTTAAAATATCATCACGATTATATTTTTGTGATAGCTTTCTAGCATCAATTAATTGAATAATCTTATCTGACAATGTATTTTTATTGTTTGTTCCAAAAACCATAATCTTAACCAACTGCTGCTCAATTGTTGAGGCACCTCTTGTAACAACTTTTTGACCTAGTTTTTTTCTGACTTGCGACACTACTGCCCCCATTGTATCTTTAATGGAGAAACCATTTGTTTTTCTCGTATAAAAAGACGCATCCTCTACAGCAAGAAGTGTGTCTATATATAATTTATCGACATTCCATGTTGGCTGATATTTAACGGGATCAAATTTAACGACGACATTGTTTTTATCTAACGGTTCATCATTTTTATCTAAAATAATGAAAGACTGTGTGATCTTCTCATCAATGTTTTGAATTTCAAGTAAGGAGCTGTAAGGACTGTAACGTTTACTTATTATATAAGCTCCTATCGACATAGATAGTATTACAATCGTAGCAATCATACCGAGAATAATGGCTGTTAAGTGACGACGGTTAAGAAATCTAGAGCGTTTCTTTTTATTGTTTTTTGAAAACATCGATAACCTCCTCTCCTTATTTGTTCAATCTAGTATTCTTAAAATAAAAAATTTTAATCATCCGAACTTGTTGTTTCTTCTGTGCTTGATGAAGTCGTCTCACTTGTTGTTGAAGAATTAGAGTTAGACGTAGATGAGCTACTTGATTCTGAAGATTGCGTTCTTTTTTCAACTGGTTGATTTTCAACCACTATTGTAACAGTAGAGCCTTTAACGATATATTTATAACTTTGAGATGAAGGATCCTGTTTTAAAATGAGATCTTTTTCATTCCTATCCCAACTCTCCGTACCGCGGATGTTCTCAGGAACTGATTCTCCACTTTTATACATCGTATTTGTATACCCTTGTATACTCAAATTTAAATCCAATTGATTTATCTCTTCTTTAGCTTCTTTAACAGTCATGCCAACTATATCCGGCATATTCACTGACCGTTTAATTAATCGTTCATTAGTTTCTAAATCAGATTGAAGTTCGCTATACTTTTTTTTAAACTCTTCTACCATAGTTTTTGACTGAATATAGCTATTTGTTCTATCTATATAATCACCTAGCTCCATACCAAACTTAGTATTTGGTTCAGGAATAGTTTCTATGAGACTGGCATAGGAAAAAACTTGATCTGTTATTTTATTTGCTTCAATTATATTATCATTTATATCATCCAATAAGCTAACAGATTTTTTAAAGCTCTGTTCATTTGTAACTGTCAACATGCCTTCTTGATTATATATTTTATGCAATAAGTCAAGCAAATCTTGTGCCTCTTTGCTCATTTTTTCAGAGTCTGCAATCGTTGCGTTTTGAAAAACAGCCATTAATTCATTATACTTTTTAGGTAATATGCTTTTATAGTACAACACATATAATTCTTCAATATCTATATCTTCTACAATATCAATACGTCTCTTTATGTCCGACATAGCATTATCAATATCTGAAACGTCCGTGTTACCTTCCATTACTTCTAATAATAACTCTTTATTTTTAGCTAATTTCTTAACCTTTTCATCATTTGCTTCATACAACCAAGACTCAAAGGCATCATTTTTTAAAGATCTTATTAGCCTAGTATCTGTTTCTTCAATCCTAGTTAGACGATATATTTCTTCTTGTGTTATATTTTGTGCTTCAGGAATATCGTTAATATAATGATATGCTTTAAAAAATAAATAAGCACTGACTAAACTGACCATTACAAAAAATGAATAAAAAAACATTTTCCAAGATTTACTTATTTTTCTATATTTTTTATTTTTGGTTTTTGATAACCTCACACGTTTTTTCTTTTTCATTTCATATAACCTCATGTGTTTCTTATTATTAATATAGTTAGGTGATTTTTAATAAATCTATATTTTATTATACACTAAAAAGAATAAAAAAGTTCTAAGATAAAGTTTTCAATTGTCTGTATGGAAAACGATTCTTTATCCCATAATGTTGATATTATCTAACAAACATCTCTTTTCCTCCTTCTAAAAAAAACCTCTTAAAAAACTGCTGAACACAATTCCCTCACCAACTTAAACTCCTGCAGTTTCCTGAAGTTTTAAAGATAGATGAATTTAAATTGCATGCTACTAGTGAAGATAAAATGAGCTTTATATATGCCGATGGAAAAACAGGAGAATTAGTAGATATACTGCCTAGTCGGACATTAAACGAACTCACTGTTTATTTTAATCGTACGCTCTTAGAGGAACGACAGAAAGTAAAATTTCTAGTCACTGATATGAACGCTGCCTATTTTCAATTGACTAAAGAAGACTTTCCATCGGCTGACCCAAAAGTCTTAAAAATAGAAAAATCCCATGAAATCAGCTTATTAAAACACTGACTTCATGGGATTTATATTTTGTTAGTTTAGTTATTTTCATTTAAAAAGTTACTTTTGGGTCAGCCTCTCATCATCTTATAATTTTAACTCATAGTTATAATATATATTAAAAAAACATTTGGTACTCCACTGTATAACCTAAAATGGAAACCTACTTTATTAAGTCAAAATTATTCTACAAGTAATTAGTAAAAAAAGATACTAATTTTCCAAAAGGAATCATTTCTACCTTGTCATACAAATCAACATGATTTGCCTCAGCAACCACAAATAATTCTTTCGGTTCATTTGCTAAATCGTATGCTGTTTCACTAAATGCGCATGAATGTGCTTTACTTCCCATTATAAACAAGATTGGACGTGGTGAAATAGATTTAATGTAAGATAATAAAGGAAAATTCATAAAAGAAAAGCTACTCGTTATACTAAATTGAGTAGTCGCATTAGGATGGTACCCTCTAGGTGTTGAATAAAACTCACCAAACTCTTTGCTTATTGGATCCGTTTCATCTGTAAAGCCAATTGCAGCTCCTCTAGGGCCTAATGTTTGATATCCTTGTTCAAAATCTATGTACCGTTGTTCCGCCATATCATCTAAACGACTATTTCTTTCTTCTTCTAACATCTCTGAGCCTCGTTGTGCTGTTGAAATGTCGTACATACTAACTGTTGCAACAGCTTTAATTCGTCTGTCTACTTGTGCAGCACTTAATGCAAATCCACCACTACCACAAATACCGATAGCACCTATTTTATTTCGGTCCACAAATGATCGTGTCCCTAAAAAATCAACACACGCACTAAAATCCTCTACAAATAAATCTGGAGATGATATATGCCTAATTTCACCGCCACTGTAGCCATTAAATGATGGGTCAAACGTTAAGATGATAAATCCACGTTTAGCTAACTCATTAGCATAAATACCAGGTCCTTGCTCCTTTACCCCGCCATAGGGTGATCCAATGACAATTGCAGCATGTTCTTTAGATAGGTCTAGTTTTTTATCATAATATAAATCTGCTGAAAGCCTTATGCCAAACCTATTTTTAAAGGATACATGTTCTCTTGAAACTTTTTTATCCAATATAAAAATATAATTTCCATCTGTTGCCATATTTTTTCTTCCTTCCTTTCTATCCGTGACTTGCCATAAATTCTTCAAATAAATCGTACTCTTTTTTCTGATCAATTTCTTCTTCATAAACGGCTATTTTTTTATCTAATAAATCTAAGTTTTGTTGATAATTCAGAATTTGCTCATTAATTTTATTTCGATGCGTTACCAAAATAGACATTAATTCTTTTAGTGAAGGATTATCTTGCTTTCTAAGCACAACATACTGTTTCATATCTTGCAAAGACATTCCTGTATCTTTCATATGCATTAGAAATTCAACCCATAATCTATCTTCTTCAGAATAAACTCGATTTTTCCCTTTTCTTTTAGGTGAAATTAATCCTTCTTTTTCATAAAATCTTAGCCCGTGACTTGTCATTCCAACTAATTCTGCTAATTCACCAATACTATATTCCATTTAATCTTCCTTTCTTTTTTTTAAACTAACTAATTTAATACTGGTTATCACTAGAATTAAGCAAATTAAAATATAAAATTCAACTAAAAATAATGTACTCTCATCCTTAATACTTAAACTACTTTCAAGTACTGATAAACTAATCGGCGCTAAAGCTACTGCGATATTAAATCCTATTAACAACAATGATGTGCTTTTTTCGGATTCGTCATGACCTATTTGATTAAATAAATTAAACAAATAGGGAATAAATAATCGAAATGAAAAACCACATAATATTGAATATATTCCCATAAATAATAGTTGACTTGATTCATAAAAACCAAGCATCGAAATAGCTAATCCGGTAAACGATAAAATCACTACCCATTCTCTGAATTTTTCTAGTAATCCTCCAAAACAGATGCCCGCTAACATAGCTCCTAATCCGACAAGTGCGATCATATTACTACCATCAGTTGCATTACCAATACCTTTTTCTATCAGTAAACGAGTTATTTTAATAGTGATGGACATATAGATTGTGACAACAACGACAAGTAAAAGAATTGATAAAAGAATGTTCTTCGACTGTTTAATTGATTTATCTAGAGACTTTTGTTGAATAATTTCTTCTTTTTTTATATCAGGCACATATTTATTGAACAATATTAAAACTAGAAAAGCTAAAGCATAAGCTAAAAATGATACTTGCCAATCAATTTTTAATAATTGTCCTACTAGAAAAGTCAATAACATTCCACCTATACCTTCAAATGTACTTTGTAACCCAATCATTGTTGACAATTGATTATTAGAATATATTTCACTTGAAAATCGGTATAATAATGGGTTAAACAAACCTATCCCTATACCAAATACCATTCGGCTAATAAAAAATAATGTGAATGAATTGGTTAATAACGGGGCTAGGCTTGATAACCCTACAAATAACAAACCTAAACTTACAGTTTGTTTATATCCTATTTTTTTGGCTATCTTATAACTAAATGCAACCGTCAAAACAATAAATAGTGAAGGAATCGTGGTAATTAATTCTATTAGCACCTTATTTACCTCGGGATAAGATGTTGCAATTGTTGGTATATTCCCAGCTATCGCCCCTCCCGATACAACAAATAATGAGGCTGATAGCAAAGACCCCTTTGTTAGCCCGTTTTTTGTTACATGATTAGTTGCCATAAATATCTTTCACTAAATCAAATGCACTCCAGGCTTTAGGCCATCCTGTATAAAATGCTAAATGTGTGATAACTTCTACTATTTCTTCTTTCGTCACACCATTTTCTTTCGCTTTTTGTAAATGTGCTTCTAACTGCGGCACCCCTTGTGTCATTAAACTTGCAACCGTAATCAAACTTCTATCACGAGCCGATAGTTCTTGTTCTCTGCTCCATACTTCGCCAAATAAAATATCATCATTTAATTCAGCAAATTGTGGAGAAATATCTCCCAGTATGTCTCTCCCTGCTGTTTATTTTTTCATCTTATTATCCCCTTTACTTTTTAAGCGTTAAATAAATATCATCTGAAACAGGCTCTAGCCATTCTGGTGTTCCTGCCGTAATAGCAATATGTTCAAACCAACTATCTATTGTTGCACCATGCCAATGTTTCACACCATCATGAGTCACAATAACATCACCAGCTTTTAAAAATTGTGCTTCTTTTCCATCTTCTTGATACCAACCTTCTCCACCAGTCACTAGTAATAATTGAAATCCATCATGATGAATATGCCAATTATTTCGACAACCTGGTTCAAATGTAACATTACCAACTCCCACACTAACTTCTGGATCTGCAATCAACGTATTAAGATAACTTTGACCGATAAAGTATTGACTGTAAGCGTCATTTTTCTCCCCTGCTGGAAATATAATTCCTTCTCTTACTTCTTCATTTTTTACCATTATTAATTCCTCCTACTATAATGTTTGTAATGAACTAACCAATTTGATACTGATTTTTGTGATGTTTTTACACGGGAACCTTGGATGGCTAGTCCAGGCATAACGCTAGATAATGGACATACTTTGTTTAATTCATATAAACTGCGTCCAAATCCACTTCCTTCGTGTGTACAAAATGGGTAAATAATTTTCTTCGATACGTTTTCCTGTTCTAAAAAGTGTTTCATGATTCTTGGCATTGATCCACACCATGTTGGAAAACCAATGAATAAATGATTGCCATACAATGGATTTTTTACAGAATAATATGCTGGCTTACTATTTTCCCTAAGTTCTTTTTCAACAATATCAATTGTTTCTAAATACGATATTGGGTAATCTTTAACTGGTTTAATTTCAACCATGTCACAGTCTAACTGTGATGCGATGATTTTAGCTAATTGTTTCGTATTTCCTTGATTGATTATATTGATTTGACCATTAACTAAATTCTCACCTTCTCTTGAAAAATAAATTACTTTTACCAACGTCTCACCTCACAAAAAAATGTACCATTAACTTATTGAACAAGTTAATGGTACAGCTTTTTATTCGGAATAACGAATGCCTATTGATATATGTACTATGCTTCAAAAGCATGTTGGAATGTTTCTATAAACCTTTCAACAGTAGGCGAAAACATATGATTCTTTTTCCACACTAAGACACAATTTGTTGTAATTTCTGGTTCCAATGGTAAAAAGGTTATCTCAGTGTCTTGACGATTATATACAGCTCCTTCAATAGTCAAAGCAGATCCAACCCTATTAGCAACTAAAGAAAAGACGTTGAAAATTAAATTGAATGTCCCAACGATATTTAAATCTTCCTCGTCTATCCCTTTCCAAGAATAAATCATTTGTTGAATATCATTTCGGGATGAGATAAGTAGGGGTACACCTATCAACTCTTCAAGGTGAATACTTTCTTTCTGAGTTAAGTAAGATTGGTTGGATACAAGAAGGCCCCATCTCTCCTTACGTGGTAATGGAAAAATGTGATAATTAGTGATTTTAATCGGCTCCAACAGAATCGCAATGTCTAACAATCCTCGCTCTAATTTTTCAACAATATCATCACTTGTGCCACTAAAAATAGAAAAACTCACCTGTGGATGCTCTTCTGTAAATTCTTCTAACATTAAGGCTAATGTATCTGAATTATCTGCCTCTACACATCCAATATTAATATTTCCTTTAAGTAAAATATCCCCTTTAATCTGAAATTCACGTTCTGTTTCATCTGTTAGATACAATATTTCTTCTGCTCTATTTTTTAAAAATTGACCAGATTCGGTAAGGTACATCTTTTTATCTTTTCGAATAAACAATGTCGTTCCTAAACTTTCTTCAAACTCTTTTAATTGTCGACTTAATGTCGGTTGAGTTATATGTAATACTTCAGCCGCTTGGGAAATGGTTTGTTCTTTTGCAATAGCTAAAAAGTATCGTAATAGTCGAATTTCCATCAGCATCACCTAACCTTTTAATGATTTATATAAATGATGACTCATTTTTTTTATTATTGCAACTAATTAGTTGACATAGAGTACACTCTAAGTCGTATGCTTATCTTATCAACTTATTAAAGGAGTGATTTATATGAATAGACCGTATATTTTTTGCCATATGGCAACATCTTTAGATGGAAAAATCATGGGTAAATATATGGGGGAACCCAAAAGTAAATTAGCGAGTGACTGGTTCTACAATATTGCGTTTGGCGAACAGGCACATTATAAAAACCAAGGGTGGTTATCAGGTAGAACAACGACAGATGATAATTTCACTCATTATAAAAAACCGGATTTAAATGCTGATGCACCTATTGTTCCAGAAGGTGATTTTATTCTTCCTAAGAAAACTGATAAATACTATATTTCCATTGATACGTCAGGAAAGCTTGGCTGGCAAAGTAATACTTTGAAGTATAAAGACACAACTGCTACTGTACTTGAAGTCTTAACGAATAAGGTAAGCAATGCTTATAAAGATTTTCTTAGACGTAAAGAAATTTCTTATATTATCGCTGGAGAGGATTCTTTAGATATTGCTTTACTTCTAGACAAACTTAAAAATGTTTTTCATCTAGACTCTATTATGTTAGGTGGAGGCGCTGTATTAAACTGGTCGTTTATTCAAGAAGGATTTTGTGACGAATTAAGTCTTGTATTATCACCTGTTGCAGACGGTTCTCCTGATACACCGGCTTTATTTGAAGCTAGAAAAAATATTTCAGAAGATACACCAGTATCATTTACATTAAAAAACATTGAAACAAAAGATAACTCGTCTGTATGGCTAACTTACTCTGTAGATAATCGAAAAGACGCTTAAATAGAGAAACTGAGGCTGACCCAAAAGTAACTTTTTAAATGAAAATCACTAAACTAACAAAGTAAATATCCACCCGTGAAAACGGGTGGCTTTTTAATAGCCCTAGAAGAGCTCACTACTCACATATCCTCTAAAAAACCTCTTAAAAGACTGCTAAACACAATTCGAGAAACTTTCTATTTTTTAAATGGATTCATATATTCTCGTTTACTTATACTTTCTCTTACTCTGTCATCTGCTTCTTGTTCTCAAATATATTTTTGCATTGTCTTTTGATTTAAACCTACTGTGCTAACATAATAGCCTTTCGACCAAAAACTTCTATTTCCATATTTATATTTCAAATTTCTTTGTTACTCATAAATTAAGATAATACTCCTTCCTTCAAGAAACCTCATAAAAATTGACACTAATTGTTTTGGTGATATTTTTATCAGCATATGAATATAATCCGTCATTGCGTGTGCTAAACTTTTATCGTCATTAGACATAAAGAAGCTATTTCTTTCACGCATGGTTTTTCTGTTTCGCACGAAATCGTGCGAAACAGAATAAAGTTATTAAACAGAAACCCCATGAAATCAGTGTTTTAATAAACTGATTTCATGGGGTTTTTTCTATTTTAAGACTTTTGAGTTAGCTTCTTACTGTTATAATGTATATTTGAAAATATAGTTTATTCAAAATAACATTTTTTAACTTGTAACTATAATACTAAAGAACGTTACTACTACACTAATTAGTGTAAATATAATCATCAACCATACTTCAGTATAAAAATTTGTCGTTGTTGCAACAATTATAGATAACCCAATAGGCCCTCCAATTTGGTGCATCGTATTTGTTATTCCGCTAGCAATACCTGCCATCTCTTTAGGTGCTTGATACACACCTGCTGATGTAACAGGAGCTAAAATCAATCCTTGACCTAATCCCAGAACTATCATTGGAATGAATATGGCTAGCCAATATCCATTAGTGATGTCCGATAGAACCAGTATAATCAAACCAATTGCTAATATTAATTCTCCAACAAACAAAATATTATTGTTTCCAAATTTTCTAGTTAAGTAAGGTAATTGCAACGCCGCTATAAAGTTAACAATCGTTAAAGGTAAAAATGCCAACCCTGATTCCAATGCTGTAAATCCATACTGACTTTGTAGCATTTGAGGGATAAAAAACCAAAATGGAAGCATCGTCATCATAAATAATAATCGAGCAACATAAGCCCCTAGTCTCACTCTATTTTTAAATAAGTTTAACGGTAGTAATGGATAACTTATTCTATTTTCATAACGGATAAATCCGGCTAAACTAGCCATTCCTAATAGTATGATCCAAACACTTTTTTCACTCAATCCATAGATTAATCCAGCTAAGCCAATTATAGATAAAATACTTCCTAAATAATCTATTTTTTCTTTTTTTAATTGAGATTTTTTTACAAATTTTATGGTTAATAGAAGCAAGATTAATGTAAATGGCACATTAATCAGAAAGCCCGCTCGCCACGAAATAAAACTAGTCAGGCCACCACCTATAATTAAGCCAACACTTGATCCAATACCCGCAGTTGCACCATAATATGAGATAGCTTTCTGACGTGTTTCATTCTCATAAGTATCCATGATTAAAGCTAATGTTGTTGGCGCAATAATTGAACTTCCCACTCCTTGAATTGCCCTCATTATAATCATCATTAACCCACTTTGTGATAATCCAATTACCAATGAACTTAATCCAAAAATACTTAAACCTAAAATAAAGACTCGCTTTCTGCCAAGTAAATCGGATAGTCGTCCACTAAGCAAAAGAAATCCACCAAACGTTATAGTATACGCACTTGATACCCAAGATAATTCTTTATGCGAAAGTGATAAACTATCTGCAATTTGCACAGAGCTCGTAAAAATAATTGAATTATCCATTAAAATTAAAAAATAAGCCAACAGTGTTATGGGCAATATCATACCGAATTTTTCTTTTGTCATTCTAATCCTTCTTTACTATTATTTATTGATTACTATTTTTTAACCACTCATCAATTTCTTTTGATACTTCATCTTTGCTATCTCCTTTTATCGCCAGTAAAATACCATTCTCTTATTCTCCCCCTTTAATAGAAAAGCCTTTTAAACCATTCGCTCTATTTGATTCATCTTCTATCTGCCTAAATGTATATCCAACTCCATCGCGACCATTAGTATTAAAAGGAAGAACCGTTTTACCTGTAAAGTCATATTCATCAAAATTATCTAGTTCTGTCTTTCATTCTGGGAGAACTTCATTTATTTGTTCCTGTTCCTGTTGATTGACTTCTTCTCTACAATCCATTAGTCTTTTTTCTTTTGTTTCGATTTGAAATAGGTCTCTGTCCACTTTATCCCGTATTAACTCCGCAATAACTTGTGTATTTTTTGATCGTGAATAATAAACAATTAAGGGATTCATTTTTATTGCATCCTTATTCTTATTTCGGAACAACTTGTGAACACTATACGAATTAAATTCATTAAAGATATTATCTTATTTTAATTGGTTACTTTTTTCTGTATCTAACATTCGTTTCATAAACCACTCAACTTGTTGAGGAGCATCGTGATCAAAGAAAGCAGATTCTTTTTTATCTAGTTGAGCAATCTTTCCCATATCCTCTTTTGACAATTCAAAATCAAAAATATTAAAATTTTCTGCCATACGTTCAGGATGAACAGATTTTGCTAAAGCAATGATGTTTCTTTGCATTAACCAGCGCAATACCACTTGTCCCACTGTCTTATTATATTTTTTTCCAATTTCCTCTAACTCCCTGTTTGTGAACAACTCATGTCGTCCTTCCGCAAATGGTGCCCATGCTTCTATTTGAACATCATATTTTTCATGCCATTTCTGATCTTCTATCCGTTGATTCCAAGGATTGACCTCTATTTGATTAATTTGAGGTTTTACTTCATTTAATCCAACAAACTCAATCATTTTAGATGATTTAAAATTTGATATGCCAATTGCTCTCAATTTTCCTTCTTTTTGGGCAGTCACTAAGGCTCTCCATGCTCCATAAACATCTCCATATGGTTGATGAATAAGATATAAATCTAAATAATCTAAACCCATGATGGAAAGTGAATGCTCTATTGTTTTCATTGCTTTTTCTTCCGGTGTTTGTAAAATAAACAATTTAGATGTGATGAACAATTCATTACGAGTGACGATACCTTCTTCAATCGCTCGTTTAATCCCTTGTCCTGTTTCTTTTTCATTTCCATAAATGGCAGCAGTATCAATTAACCTATATCCAACTTTTATGGCTTGATACACAGACTCAGCTGTTTCTTCTAATGGTATTTGATAAACACCAAACCCAAGTTGTGGCATTTCGACTCCATTATTTAATTTAATTATATTCATATACTCGTCCTCCTAAACATTTATTAGTACACAATTAATCATAAACCTTAGAGTTCACTCTATAGCAAGTAAAAACTTATTTTTTTCTTTCCCATAATTTTTCAATATTCTCATCTGTCATCTTGCCAGCTTTAAATTTAGCTAGATGATCATCATACGTATCGATTTTATAGACTAATAGTTCTCTTACTTCATTCATTTCTGCCAACTTCTTATCTAGTTCATCCAATTGATCCAGTAATAATTGTTTTTGAGCCTCATCAACATCTTGTAATCCCCTTAATTGAGATAATTGAGCAAATTCAATCATCGACTCAATCGATAGTCCTGCACGACGCAGATTTTTAGCTAAGTAAATCCAATTTAAGTCTCTTATTTGGTAATCTCTATAACCACTCTCATTCCGATTAACTGGAGGAATAACCCCCACTCGTTCGTAATAACGCAATGTATCCGTACTCAAATCAAACATTTCTGCTGCTTTTTTGATATTCATATTCATGTCTCCTCATATTATTAATATAATATGATTATAAACCTTAGACCTTACTTCATAGCAATCCATTATTTTTAGTTTAGTAAAATTAAAATAACCGCATCATTTGTGATACGGTTCTCCATTATTAATTCGAAAAGTTCGATAGATTTGTTCAGTCAACACTAATTTCATCAGTTGATGTGGATAAGTCAAGCGACCAAAAGAGAGTTTTTCATCACTTCGTTGCATCACTTCTGTGGATAAACCTAATGAACCACCTATAATAAACACAAATTGACTTTTCCCACGCGTTGTTAGTTTGTCTAGTTCATTAGCAAATTCTTCTGATGATAATTGTTTTCCTTCAATCGCCAAAGCGAAGACATAATCTTGATCACTCACCTTACTTAAAATACGTTGGCCCTCCTTCACTTTTACTTGCTCCATCTCCACTGGACTCAACGTTTCTGGTGCTTTCTCGTCTGGCACTTCAATCATCTCTAACTTGCAATATCTACTCAAACGTTTACTATATTCATCTATCCCTTGTTTTAAATATTTCTCTTTTAATTTGCCTACTGTAATAATTTTTATTTTCATTTTTTACCATCCATTCTTGTCATTTAGTCATCTAAAAAGTTATCCACACTTATCCACATTGTTACTCACATAATAAAAATAATATTTTGGTCATTTTGTCCACTTATCCACTTAGTTGTGTATAAGTCTTGTTGATAACTGCCTACTTATGCACAAATTCATACTTTTTCCTTAAATTCATCATTTCTTCATAGTTTAAAAAAATATCTTAAGATTTTCAAGTATTGTTCAATTATGGCCATTAAAATTAGACTAATGACTCAATCTTATCTTATAATAAGTTCAAGTTAAACATAAACTAAAAGGAGGATGACATCTATGAGAAAAGACGTCACACCAAACGAAGAACAAAAAAGAGAATCTGTACATAAAAATAATAATCAATCTACTCAAAAACAATCAGTTTTTAAACGATTTGGTATTTCTTTAGCTGCTGGTGCACTAGGAGGATTACTGGTTGTTGGTGGTTACACTTATATTAACGGTCAAAACGATACTAGTTCTACTCCTGCAACTAATAATACAACAACTGTTGAAAAAGGAAAAACAACCGTTAGTAACGTGAATGTCAATGTTGAATCTGAAGTAACAAAAGCAGTTGAAAAAGTTGAAAATGCTGTTGTATCTGTCACAACACTACAAAAAAGTGATGCTCAACTATCTGAAATAGAAAAAATATTTGGTCGCTCATCAAATACTGAGAACACTGAAGGTGAATTACAAGAGTCTGGAGAAGGAAGTGGCGTTATATATCGTAAAGACAATGGTAAAGCTTATATCGTAACCAACAATCACGTTGTTACCGGTGCTGATGCAGTTAGTATCATGTTAAACAGTGGCAAAAAAGTCGATGCTAAAATTGTTGGTACTGACGCATACAGTGACTTAGCTGTGTTGGAAATTTCTGATAAAGATGTGACCACTGTTGCCGAATTTGGTAACTCAAACAACGTCAAAGTCGGAGAAACTGTTTTAGCAATTGGGTCTCCCCTTGGTTCAACTTTTGCAAACTCTGTCTCTCAAGGGATTATTTCAGCTAAAGACCGTATGATTACTAATCAAACATCTGATGGTGCAATTATTAACAGTAAAGCTATTCAAACAGATGCGGCGATTAACCCAGGTAACTCTGGTGGTGCTTTGATCAATACTGCTGGACAAGTTATTGGAATCAATTCAAGTAAAATTGCGCAAGCAGCTTCTGGTGTGAGTGCTGAAGGGATGGGATTTGCTATTCCAAGTAATGAAGTAGTTAATATTATTAATCAACTTGAACAAGGTAAATCTGTCGCTCGTCCGATGTTAGGAATCAAGATGGTTAACTTAAACTTATTAAGTGCTGAAGACAAGAAAAATGTTTTAAAACTAGATGATAAAATCACTAATGGTGTTGTGGTGGCTTCAGTTGAAAAAGATACTCCTGCTGAAAAAGCTGGATTAAAACAATATGACGTTATCACACAAGTTGATGGTAAAGACATTGCAAGTACTGCTGAGTTACAATCCATTTTATACGCTAAAAAAATTGGTGATAAAATGGAACTAACTTATTACCGCAGTGGAAAAGAAACAAAAACAACTGTCAACTTAACAGAAGACTCTAGCAAATTACAAGAACAACAGAAAAAAGAACAAGAGCAACAACAAACTGAACAAAGTACAAACACTAATCCATTTAACTAAAAATAAAGACTCAACTAGAAAAATATTTTCTAATTGAGTCTTTTCATTTATATCGCAAATAACTCACTGGCTTTCTCTGGATCGGTATCCATTATTTTTACTTGGCCACCCGCATCAATATCATGCTGCTGTAAAATTCCTGTGACTGTCATATTAGCTAGTTCTTTCATATTATTCTCTTTACTTAAATGCCCAAGATAGATATGTTTTGTTCTATCGCCAATGATTTCCGTAGCAGTCAACGCACCGTCTTCATTAGACAAATGCCCTTTGTCCCCTAGTATACGTTGCTTAGTGTTCCACGGGTATCGACCCATACGCAACATATTTGGATCATGATTACTTTCTAATAAATATGCGTCTGCGTTTTTTATTATGCCTTTAACTTGTTCACTACAATAGCCAGTATCCGTTAAAATCACAAATGATTTATTATCTTTATAAAAACGGTAAAACTGTGGAGCGATTGCATCATGTGACACTCCAAAACTCTCGATATCCATATCCCCTAAAGTCATGACTTTTCCCATATCAAAAATATTTCGTTGTTCAAATGGTACATTCCCAATATTTTTTTCCATTGCTTGCCAAGTCAATTCATTCGCATAAATATCTAGATTGTATTTTCTAGCTAACACTCCCACCCCATGAATGTGATCTCTATGTTCATGTGTCACTAGTATCGCATCTAAATCTTCTGGTGAACGGTTTATGGAAGCTAATAAACTGGTGATTTTTTTTCCACTAAGACCTGCATCAACTAAAACCTTTCGTTGAGCAGTCTCAATATATAATGAATTTCCGGTACTCCCACTAGCAAGTACACTGATATTAAAACTTGTTTCTGACACGACGACATGCATCCTTCCTACTGACTACTTATTAATCACTTCAGACACAGATGAAGAAATTATCGCATTCGTAAATGCATTAATTCGTTCTGTTTGTGTCACGTTTTTACTACTCTCAACTGAGACAAACCACGCTGGAATGTACACATTTTTTCCTCTAACGGTAAAAATACGTGTGTAACCTAGATGTAGCCACTTCACTTTATCACCTGACTGAATACGGTTATTTGTATACAAACTAATAATCGCATCTCTTTCAGAAATCACACTCTGTACTTCTCGTAATGGTTCAATTCGGCTGATATGAGTTTGTTTATAGCTTGTTATTTGATTACTATCTGACTTTTCTTGTGATATAACCACAGATAACTGGGAAGTTTCATCATAAAATGGAATTCCCTCATATGTTTGATTATAGATATAATTTTTAAAAGGAATGGTTTCTTCTTTATTTAATACATAATCTTTTCCATATAATACATTAGATGACCCTCTAATAAATTGATTAACAGACTCCATATCTTTTGATTTTTTCACAATCGTATCAGGTTGCACTAAGACCTGACTCGTTAATTGATGATTATTGACTTGCCAAGATTGGTCTTTTAATTGTTCACGTGCATCATCAACTAACTCATCTTCTTCAGCTGATAAATAGTACCCCTCTTTCTTTACTTTTGACAAATTGTCAGGAACTTCTATGTGATCAGCTTTTAAACGTTCTTCTAAATTTTCGGAAATACTTCCTGTTGAAATATAGTCTTGTGTGTCTCTACCTTCTTGGTAAATATAATATAAAAACATATTTAAAAATAAAAATACAATGAAAAAGATGCCTTCAACTCGTCTAAAATCCATTAAGAATGGCCTCCTTTAACCAATATGCTCTCCAACTTTTCTTGTGTCATCCACATATTGTCATAATTCACATACCAAGAAGGAACCAAATCAATGGCTTGCTGCGTTTCCTTATTTTGTTCCCATTTATATCCAATCTGAATATCGGACACTTTTGACATATCCACACCCTTACTAATTAAGCTATCTACCACTTCTTGTGTCGGTACAAGTGTCACAGAATCATCTGAAGGTAACGGTATCTGTAAAGTATCTTGATTTGCTTTAATAAACACGTTTTTGTTTTGTACCGTCGCAGCCATGCTACCTTTCATATTATCACCAAATACTGGAAATCCCTCAACATAATTTCGATAGATTACTTCATTCCCTGTATCAGAAAAATAGCGCAAATTCCCTAAAGAGGAACCCATATCTTCTACATATTGAAAAGTTTCATAATACAATTCGTTAATACTTTCTGAATGATCTTGTTTTAGTTTACCGAAATAATTCACCTCACCAGTCTTACTATCAATCGTCAAAGACTCGCCCTCACTATTGGATAAACTTAAATTTTCTCCTTCGTTTGAAAATAGATCATTAGGTTGATTAAAGAATCCACGGGAAAACGTTGTAAATGACTGAGTTGCGATAATATAACTATACGTTTTAAGCTTCGCGCTATCTGCTAAATAATAAATACCAGCATAATTTAGTTCATCTGTTGGTAAAATAGCATTAACATAATTATTATTCTCCGCATCTAGTATAGAGGCTATACTTGCTATATTCCCTTTAATATCAAATTCAATACCCGTTTTATTTTTATAATCAACAAAGTACAATTTGTTATCATCTAACGACATCACCAACCAATTAAACAGAAAACTCTTACTATCATGTGGTAAAGTTGCTGAAACGTTATTCATATTAATAAACAACGATATTGGTATTGGACTAGGATATACCAAATTAAATAAATCGCGTTTTGTTGTCAAACTAGTTACCTCTGCTGTTGACAACACTTTTGATGAGCCAAATCCTAATGAGACAATTTTCTCATGTAAACTCTTCATAGTTGATTCTTTATTAGTATATAGAAAGTGATCACCACTTCCATGATGATAGAATAACTTAGTTGGCATATAGACTTCTGTCATCTCTTTTTTCTGAATAACGGCTTTTACTTTATCTGTTCTATCTTGAAACTGACGATTAGCAGGTTTAGTCCATATCTTCCAAGACAAAAACAAACTGAGTAGCACCATTAAAATGACACCACTTTTTAACAGATTCTCTCCTAATTTACTCATTCCCATAGATCCTCCTCGTAAGGTTCATAAGGTAGTGAAATAAAGAATGTCGAACCTTTATTCTCTTCGCTTTCTGCCCAAATATTTCCACCATGTGCTAGTATTGATTCTTTTGATATAGCCAGTCCTAAACCAGAACCACCCATTGCACGGGAGCGTGCTTTATCAACACGGAAAAAGCGGTCAAACACTCTACCAAGATTTTGCTTTGGAATACCTAACCCTTCATCAGAAATGCTTAATACGACATTTTTGTGTGTTTCAAGTAAACGACACGTAATCGTTCCCCCATCTGGCGAATATTTCATGGCATTATTTAAAATATTATCTAGTACTTGAATCATTCTATCTGTGTCAATATCTACCCAAATGGCACGCTGAGTAAATTCTCGTTTAATCACATAATTCTTTTCACTATCTTTAATAACCATATCAAAACGATCCAACACGTAATTAAACATTTCATTTAAGTTAACTAATTCTTTTTGCAACTCCACTTTATTAGCGTCCATTCTGGATAATTGAAGTAAGTCATTAATCATGCGAATCATACGGTTTGTCTCTTCTTGTGTGACTTTTAAAAATTGTGGAGCAACTTCTGGCTCTTGCCACGCACCATCTAATAACGCTTCAATGTAACTCTTCATACTTGTCAATGGTGTTCTTAATTCGTGTGATACATTTGATACAAATTGACGGCGTTCTTCTTCATCTTTTTCTTTTTTAGTTACGTCATGTAGTACGCACACCAACCCACTAATGAAACCAGACTCTCGACGAATCATCGAAAATTCAGCACGTATCAAGGTTGTTTCTTGAAAATCTTCACTAAAGTCTAGTAATACATCTTCTTGGACTTCTAGTAAATCTCTAAAACTATAATCATCACCTAATTTTAAAAGGTCTAAAATGGATTGGTTAATCACATCTTCCGTCCCAATTCGAAGTAAGTTCAGTGCGGTATCATTGATCAAAATGATATTCCCTCGTCTATCAGTTCCAATAACACCATCTGACATATGAGTCAGTACGCTATCCAACCTTCGACGTTCCGCATCCATCGTTTCTTGCGTTTCTTTAACACGATAAGACAATTCATTAAAAGTTTCACCTAATTGTCCTAACTCATCTTTCCCATAGACTTCTACCTGACCGGAATAGTCACCATTAGCAATGCGATCTGCTTGCTGTTTCATCTCACCAATTGGCTTTGTAATAGTTCGGGACACAAGTAGTGCAATAATCAAAGTAAAAACTAATGCAATCATGGAAGCATAGAAGAAAATCATCGTGATGTCACTGACTTGTTGATACTTACTTTCAATGTTACTTTTGACATAAAGCGAACCAATAACAGTATCTCCAGTCGGCGAGTAAATTTGTTCAATATTAATAAACACTCGTTGCCCTGTTTGAGGATCTGTCCGCTCTTCTTTTTTCTGATTAAATGAATTAAACAATTCGTAATCATTTTTCTTTCCGACATCTCCCTGAAGATTCGGGTCACTTGTTGCAATTACAATCCCTTTGTCATCTACTAAACGAACTTCCAAGATATCATTTTTGGAAAACTCATCCAATATTCTCTTTAAATTTGATTCTTGTTGTGAATCATCTTTTTTGCTGATTTCAGAACTTAGATTCGTCGCTAGAGTCTCCACTTGATTGGTGACATTTTCTTCAAATGTTTGAATAGTTGATGTTTCTAGCACACGAATAAAAATTGCTCCGATAATCTCAATTGAAATCATCAACAAAAGCACAAAAACTAAAGCAATTTTAAAGTGAACAGATGAAAAAAAGGGCGTTCTCTTTTTTTTCATTATACGATTCACCTAATCTTGTTCTGGATTTCTAAGATAGTAACCAACACCACGACGTGTAATCAACCAATTTGGGTGACTTGCGTTGTCTTCGATTTTTTCTCTTAAACGTCTCACTGTCACGTCTACTGTACGCACATCACCAAAATAATCATAACCCCAAACGGTTTGAAGTAAATGTTCACGCGTCATAACTTGGCCAATGTGTTTAGCTAAGTAATGTAATAATTCAAATTCACGATGAGTCAACTCAATTGTTTCGCCACGTTTTGAAACAACATACGCATCTGGATGAATGGTTAACGCACCAATCGTCAACTCATTATTTGGCGTATCTTCTAATTTAGCTGTCGTATTGTCATGACGACGTAAATTTGCTTTTACACGTGCCACTAGTTCACGATTAGAAAATGGTTTGGTTACATAATCGTCAGCTCCAAGCTCTAAGCCTAACACTTTATCAATTTCAGAGTCCTTGGCTGTTACCATAATTATCGGCGTATCATATTTTTTACGGACATCACGACATACCTCTAGACCATCTTTTTTAGGTAACATCAAATCTAAAATAATTAAATCAGGTGTCACTTCATCCACCATCTCTACGGCTTCTTCACCATCAAATGCGGTAAATACTTCATATCCTTCTTTTGTTAAATTAAATTTTACTATATCTGAAATCGGCTTTTCATCATCTACAACTAATATTTTTTTCACTATCCGTCACCATCCTTTATTTTTCTTCATTTCTATAAAGTCGTCTTTTCTATTATACAACATTTTGAATACTTAAAAAACATTTGAGGTTTTCTGAATTATTTCATAATTTTACGTTTGTTTTCAGTAAATATTACTTATTTTATTTTTGGATTTTGCGTATGTATAAGAAAAAAATGATAAGTCTAAATTGATTGATTTATCAATGTTTATAAACATTATAATCTGTGTTATTTAGCTATCTTCTCCTTTTTCATTGTTACTTTCCTACATATGACTTAAAATTAATATATAAATTAATTCATTTAATTTATTCGGCTAATAATTGATGTAAGACTAGGTTTCCCCTTCCCTTACAAAGTCTAGTCTTACAGAAGCAAAAAAAGTTGAGAGTATTCTCAACTTTTTTTGTGTTCTCTGTTATTTTAATTGTCTTATTATTATTTATTGTGAGATTTTATTGCGTCTATTTTTGATTTTAAGTAAGACTCAATATGACGATCTGTTGGTTCTACTTCTAAACGTTCAAAGACGTTTACCATCGTTTTTAACTCATCATCATCTAAATCATCTACAATAGCTAAAAGATTTTGATTATCCTGTAATTTATCTTTTACTAGCAATCTATACTTCAAACGATTCACAGACTCTGATGTTTTTTCAATTCCTTTTTTTGTTAATTTAGTTATCACGATAATACTAGCAACACCAGTTGCTGCCATGACACATTTTGTTGATTTCTTCATACTCATCATCCTCCATCTCTTTACAACCTATTATACCATTAAAGACTTTTTTCACGTACTAAAAGCCTTTTTCTATTATTTATATCACATTTTCTTACTTTTGTATAAAATAAAAAACGCTGATATACAAGCACCTTATCAAATGCTTACATATCAACGTTCTTCTTCTCATAAATGGGCTGTAGGGGGTTCGAACCCATGACCCACGGATTAAGAGTCCGTTGCTCTACCAACTGAGCTAACAGCCCTAAGAAATGAACAAATTTATTATATCACTAGTTATTTTTTCTCGCAAGAATTTATACTATATTTTACGTGTCTTTATAGGCACAATACGTTGAGAACGAGCATCTTTTTCTTGAATAGCCTCAGCTAATTTATATAAGCAATCAATATCATCTAAGCTACTTGTATCAAGTCCTAACTCTTCACCTAGTGATAATAAATTTTCTTCTGGTGAATGACGCAATAATGAATCTACTTCTACTAATAACATATCGGATAACCCTTTTGTTTTTTCAGCAAGAGCCAATCCTTGAGGGTATTGTTCGTGATAGTATAAAAATTCAAAAAACTTGACCAATACAATGACAGCTTTCTCAAAAAATTTTGGCCCAGCCACAATTTCATGAGGAAAAATATCTAGTAAAATATCTTGTAAAGCTACTTCATCCCACTCACTAAGTGTCTGAAAATGGTAATCAAACATGTATTCACTAACATACAGTATCGTTTGTCGTGATATCATTTGTTCAGAATAGCTTAATTGTCTATACCAAAACGTCTTTTCAAATGTATTTATTTTATTAGTTGATTCCTTCATCGCTTCTTCAAATAAACGATTTGCTTCTTCTAAATGTTCATTTATCATTGCCCCACCATCTCTTCTCATTTCATTCACTCCTCTTTATAAAAAATGAGGGATAAACATCTTGTTCATTAAATATAACGCATGTATTTTAAAATGTCCACTATTTATAGAAAGCGTTTATCCTATCTAATATTATATAGATAACCTAATGTGCCCTGATTATGAGTTTCGTCCGACCACACGACAAAATTGTCATTTTTTCGACATTTTTCCTATTTACTTTTGTTATGTCTATGTCTATACTAGAGACTGTTGTCGTAGATAGATTGTAGATGAATGAAAAAATATATTCGTCCTAAAACACAATAGCTAGTAGCTTTCAATAATTCGAACACAATATCTAGTGTTTAATTATTGACTTTTTTTTATTTCAAGCTATACTTGTATTTATATTACCGGAACAATTTAGGAGGAAATACTCATGGATACAATCACACTGTACACAAAAAATAACTGCCCTCAATGTTTAATGACTAAAAAATTCTTAGCACAAAAAAATGTAGAATTTAACGAAATCAACATTGACAATGAACCTCAATATATTGATTCACTAAAAAAACAAGGCTTCCAAAGCGTGCCTGTTTTAAAAACAATGGATGACAACGTGACAATCGTTGGGTTTAGACCTGACCAACTTAGAACGTTGGCGGTTTAATCATGAATCTAGTCTTTTTTTCTTTAACCGGACAGACAAGACGTTTTATTAATAAACTAGATTTTCCATTTTATGAAATAGATACAACAAATCCTTTTCATGAGATGAATGAAGATTACCTATTGATCGTTCCTACTTATGACAA
This sequence comes from Vagococcus martis, assembly GCF_002026305.1. NCBI lineage: Bacteria > Bacillati > Bacillota > Bacilli > Lactobacillales > Enterococcaceae > Vagococcus > Vagococcus martis. The sequence goes on from NZ_MVAB01000001.1 coordinate 929,780, forward strand.
AGAAGTCACAGAAGTAGTGAACGATTTTATTGAGTATAAAACTAACCAAGAGCACTTACTAGGTGTCGCTGGTGGTGGCAATCTAAACTTTGGAGACTTATTTGTGTTTACTGCAAAAGACATCGCCAAAGATTACAACATCCCTCTCGTCTTTTCTTTTGAATTTAGTGGAACTGATGAAGATGTAAAAAATTTTAAGAAAGTAGTGAATGAATTTGAGTCTAAAAGACCTGACTGATGTAACGTATTTCGAACTTAACAACGAAATCAACCGCCCTGTAAATGATCAAATTCCCTTATATAAAGATAAAGAAGCCTTAGATGCATTCTTTAAAGAAAATGTGGAACCAAATACCAAGCAGTTTTCTTCTATAGAAGATAAGTTATCTTTTTTAACTGAACACGATTATTTAGAAGAAGACTTTTTAAGCAATTATTCGATTGAATTTATTGAGTCTTTATACACTTACTTAGAATCACAACACTTTACATTTAAGTCATTTATGGCTGCCTATAAATTTTATTCTCAATATGCCTTAAAAACAAATGACGGCACACAATATTTAGAGCGTTATGAAGATCGTGTCGCATTTAACGCATTATACTTTGCTGATGGCAATGAAGAATTAGCCTTAAGCTTAGCAGATGAGATGATTCATCAACGTTACCAACCAGCAACCCCATCCTTTTTAAATGCTGGACGTAAGCGTCGTGGTGAGTTAGTTTCTTGTTTCTTAGTCCAAGTGACTGACGATATGAACAGTATCGGTCGCTCAATCAATAGTGCGTTACAACTATCACGTATTGGTGGTGGTGTTGGTATCACACTATCAAACTTACGTGAAGCAGGAGCTCCAATCAAAGGATTTGAAGGTGCTGCAAGTGGTGTCGTTCCTGTTATGAAATTATTCGAAGATAGCTTTAGTTATAGTAACCAACTTGGCCAACGTCAAGGAGCTGGTGTGGTTTATTTAAACGTTTTCCATCCAGACATTGAAATGTTTTTATCAACCAAAAAAGAAAATGCTGATGAAAAAATCCGTGTTAAAACATTATCACTTGGTTTGTTAGTACCAGATAAATTTTACGAATTAGCTCGTAACAATGAAGACATGTACTTATTCAGTCCATATAGTGTAGAAAAAGAATATGGCATACCGTTTTCTTACATCGATATAACTGAAGAATACGATAACTTAGTAGCGAATCCACGTATTAGAAAACAAAAAATTGATGCGCGTTACTTAGAAAATGAAATTAGTAAATTACAACAAGAATCTGGTTATCCTTATATCATCAACATTGACACTGCCAACCGTGCAAATCCTATTGATGGTAAAATCATTATGAGTAACTTATGTTCTGAAATCTTACAAGTCCAAAAACCATCTGTCATTAACGATCGCCAAGAATATGACGTCCTTGGAACAGATATTTCTTGTAACTTAGGCTCAACTAATATTGTTAACTTAATGGATAGCCCTGACTTTGGAAAATCTGTTAAAACAATGACACGAGCTTTAACTTATATCACAGATGCTTCTGATATCGAAGTGGTTCCATCAATCCAAAACGGTAACCGACTAAATCATACAATTGGTTTAGGGGCCATGGGATTACATACTTACTTTGCTAAAAATCAAATGGAGTATGGTTCAGAAGAATCATTAGAATTTACAGATGTGTATTTCATGTTATTAAACTATTGGACTTTAGTTGAAAGTAACAATATTGCAAAAGAACGCAATGAATCATTCGATAACTTTGAAAACTCAACATACGCAACTGGCGAGTACTTTGACATGTATATTAATGAAGAAATTAAACCATCTTCTGATAAAGTCAAAGAATTGTTCGATGGTATTTTTATTCCAACAGCAAAAGACTGGGAAGAATTAGAACAATCGATTAAAGAATTTGGTTTATACCATCAAAACCGTTTAGCTGTAGCACCAAATGGCTCAATTTCTTATATTAATGATACAAGTGCCAGCATCCACCCAATCACTCGCTTGATTGAAGAACGTCAAGAAAAGAAAATTGGGAAAATCTATTACCCAGCACCTTTCTTATCAAATGACACCATGCCTTATTACACGTCTGCTTATGATATGGACATGCGTAAAGTCATTGACGTTTATGCGACAGCTCAAAAACATATCGACCAAGGAATGAGCTTGACTCTATTTATGCGCTCAGATATACCTGAAGGCTTGTATGAATGGAAAACTAATACAACAAAACAAACAACGCGTGACTTAAACATTTTACGTCACTATGCTTTCCATAAAGGTGTTAAATCAATTTACTACGTTCGTACGTATACTGATGACGAGGAAGAAATTGGAAGTAATCAATGTGAAAGCTGTGTTATTTAAGGAGGAGCAATAAATGACTGCGTTAGACAATAGTTATTACCAAGCAATTAACTGGAACGCTGTTGAAGACATTATTGATAAGTCAACTTGGGAAAAATTGACTGAACAATTTTGGTTAGATACACGTATTCCATTATCAAATGATTTAGATGATTGGCGTAATTTTAATGACGCTCAAAAAGAAAATATTGGCTTAGTTTTCGGTGGTTTAACACTACTTGATACGATTCAGTCAGAAAGTGCCATTGAAGCCTTAAGACAAGATATCAGTACGCCTCATGAGGAAGCAGTCTTGAATAACATTCAGTTCATGGAATCGGTTCACGCAAAAAGCTACTCATCCATCTTCAGTACACTAAATACTAAAGCTGAGATTGAAGAAATTTTTGAGTGGACAAATACCAATGCTCAACTACAAAAAAAGGCTGAGATTATTAATGAAATTTATTTAAATGGCTCTCCTTTACAAAAAAAAGTAGCAAACGTTTATGCTGAAACATTCCTATTCTACTCTGGTTTTTATGCACCTTTGTATTATCTAGGAAACAACAAATTAGCAAACGTCGCTGAAATCATTAAATTGATCATCCGTGACGAGTCAGTTCATGGGACTTACATTGGGTATAAATTCCAATTAGGTTTTAATGAACTAAGTCAAGAGGAACAAGAAAAAATGAAAGAATGGATGTATGACCTACTCTTCACTCTTTATGAAAATGAAGAAGTGTACACTGAATTGTTGTATGACAAATTAGGTTGGACAGAAGAAGTAAAAACATTCTTGCGTTACAACGCAAACAAAGCGTTGATGAATTTAGGTATGGACCCACTATTCCCAGATACAGCAAGTGACGTGAATCCAATCGTCATGAATGGTCTATCAACTGGAACAAGCAACCATGACTTCTTCTCACAAGTTGGTAATGGTTACTTACTTGGTACCGTTGAAGCAATGGATGACAATGATTATTTAATTGGTATGTAAAAACAAAAAACTCCCTAACAGGTGATTAGCCTGTTGGGGAGTTTTATTAATTTAAACATACGACAAATCTAAAAATTTGTGACAAAACGCTGACGCAAATTTTTAGATTTGTCGTATATTAATTAAGATAAAAAAGAAATGATTCATACTTATATCTGAACCACTTCTTTATTTAGATTATTGTACTAATTCTTGCGCTTTTCTTTCATTGTCGTAGTCAGCTGAAGTTGCTTTAGTGTATCCTTCGTGACTATAAATCGCAATCACTTCTTTACCTTTGTCAGTATCTGCGATGTTGATAAATGCTTCTTGTAATGCTTCTTTCAAGTCGTCTGTCATATTTTTAGAGTTTGTACTCACAGAGATAGTATCATTATAAATCGCTGGGGTCACACCAATCACATTTGTTTCTTTCCAAATATCATCCTTACGACCATACTCTGCTGTCCAGTTTTCTGCAAAATCTCGACGAGCATCAGCATAAGTTAACACAACGTCTACTTGACCAGCTGCTAACCGAGCAAAAGCACTACCATATGAATCAGATTGAACAATATTTTTTAGATCAGATAATTTTTTATCATAATTTTCAGATAACCATAAACTTGGGTAAATATATCCTGCTGGAGAAGATGAACTCATTACACTCCAAGATAACTCATTTAATTCATCCCAACTAACCTCTTCTCCTTTGTTTACCTTATCTGCTACCGCTTTTCCTTTAGAAGAAGGTCCAGCAATCATCAAGGCACGGTAAGAGTTAGCTTGTTTATCTGTTGGTTCTGTTGGTTTTTCATCATTCCAAGTTTTTGCATCATCTGCATCTATTGACAATCCTGCACGTGTCGCAGTCAAAATTGGTTCTGCTCCTTCATCATATAGCACGTACGTTCCACCTGGGATAAAGCCAATATCTAATGTACCAGAGTCAAGAGATTCCCCCACTGCTTCAAAACTTGTCCCAACAGTGATATCAACATCTCCCACTTCATATCCTTGATTTTTTAATTCTTCTTTTAATAAATTTTTTAATGGTTCTGTCGCTGTAACAATTTCTTCTGGTTCTTTTGAAGGTACAAAGCCTATCGATAATTTATCAATTTTTTTAGTAGATTCTTCTCCACTTGATTTTGATGTATCACTTGATGTATCTCCATTATTTGAACATCCAGCCAACCCCACTGTTAAAGCAACTACACTGAAAAACTTAATCGTTTTCTTCATCAAAATAAACTTCCTCCTAAAAATTTTATATTATTAAATATGTAACTAAATTGTAACATTAATTCAATCGAAAACAAGAACACATATAGATAATATGTCGTATAAATCGCTTTTTACTTACTTTTTACATTCATTTTACTTTATTTTTATTATTTTCTTTTTTGTTTTTGACAAATCGATAAATAATATAAAAAATTATAATTAATAACAGAAGAATGGTTAATGCAATAAATAGATAAAGTAATTGTGTAGGTTGATCATTGTTTGAGTCATTTGTTGACAATTTACTTAGTTTTTTAGCTTCTTCTTTATTAATTTCAAATTCTTCAGTGAATGTCCATTCTAATGTTTGATTTTTTTCAGCATTTAGATGGTTCGTTTCTCCTTTTATATTGGCTGTATAGCGATACTTTCCAGGTTCTATTTGTTGATTCTCGATAAACGTTGGATATTCTAGTACAGAATTAGGGGCAAATTGCATTCGCTCCTTTTTCTTTTTATAAATTTCTTTTCCATCGCTTTGACGTTTAATTGATACAGCTATTTGCATTTTATTGAGATATGCAGGCTCAACGTTTCTAATCACAGCTGTTACACTTGCTTTTTGATTAATTACTTTTGTTTCTATTTTTTCAAGAGATAACTCTGGTAACACATGAATGTTATCTTCTTGTTGCATCATTAATGCAATAACATAAGAAAATTTTGTTTTTACTTTTGTGTGTGAATCAACTGACTCTTCTCCTACTTCATTAACTTGCTCAAATGTTATCCCACCTGCAACTATCCCATCAACAGCTTCATTAGGCATGCTAACCTCTATAGGTATTCGCTTGGTGCTTTTAGGCTCCATCTCAATATCAGAATCGACTTTGACTTGTTTGGCCAAATCAACTGCTAAAGAACTATCTTTTCGATTATTAGCTTTACTATAATCCACCACACCATTAATATTAGTGGTAGCACTCTCTACTGACGTCCTGAGTGTCTTTTTTTCATCAGTATTGTTTTTTATATCGACATAGATTACTTGTGTATCACCTTGGCCGAGTTTTAAATGAAAATAACCATTTCCTTTGTCTATTTGGTTTTGAGGTAGTATTGGTTGAATAGAAAATGTATTATCATTCGCATAAACATTTACTCCTACCATAAAAAAATTACCTATTAATACTATCAATCCTATCATTCGTTTAAAATTCATTCCTACCTCCATAATAACCAATACACCCGTACTCGATTGACAAAAACTCAACCCAATACGGATGTTTGTATTATTTTTAAATATTATTTTTATGGTGCTGGCACCATTGATAGCTTATAAGTCAATACTGTATCATAAGTTGTCTCTTTAGGATTAGCAGAACTTGGTACTGATAGAATCACGGATGATTTTTCTGGGTCATTACTAGTTAATTGACCAATATTACTATCCTTACTATGTCCATATGCTAAAGTCCATGTTCCTGTTCCTTGGTTTTTATCAGCACTCATTAATACTGAGCTGTATCCAGGAATAAGTTCCAATCCTCCAACAACTTGACTATTATCTGCTACTAAGTCTGAGACAAAATGTGTCGGTTTTAATGATTCATCAAACCCTGCTTGTAGCATATTTGGTGAATTTAATTGGCCATTACCTAAAAATAATTTTGCGCCTGTTAATTCTCCTGCTGTGGATGAACTAAATTGTTTATTTTGTAAAACACTTAATACCCAACCAGCGCCACTTCCTCGTTTGTCAGTTACTTGAACGTAGTTGCTACCAAATTTGTCTGAATTATTATACTTTTGAGCAAAAGCACCATAATTTTTTAATTGATTTTCCACTACTTGCTTACCAAAAGACAAACTTGATGCATAATCAATAGATAGTAAGCCACCTGTTCCTGAACCAGGTTTTGATCCATCAGGATTAACCGGATCTAACTCATTGCCAGGATTTTCCGGGTCAAGAGGATTCACTGGTTTATCTGATGTAATAAATGAAATTTGGCCTGTCACATCATATGTAGCATCTTCTTCATTTGGTGCCGGAGTCACAACATCTGCCTCTTCTTTTACAGTAATGGATTGCGTTAACATGTTGGTTTTATTTTGTCTAATCCTAAAGTTGTAATCACCACTATATTGAACTTTAAATCTTACATCCATTTTGGCTTTTCCAGAGCTATCTGCTGTCACGGAAAATGTGTTAGAATAACCTAGCGTTTCTTGCCAAGCATCATCACCCACTTTAGTTGCCGCTACCTGATTCCCTTGAGCAAAACCATTTTGTGCCACTGGAGTATATACTCCAAATTGGTATCCTTCTGATACAGCATTTGGTTTTAACCCAGAAAATTCTATTGTCACTTTGTTTTCTTCTTTAATATTTGGTGTATTTTGATGTACAACAGAAATACTAGGTTGTTCTACAGGATCTTCAGATGAACCAAAACTTCCTGCAACAAATGTTGAGGGGGCATACCATTTATAACCCGCTTGAGGCATTGCCCAAGGTTCAGCTTGCGGTTCTGTTGTGTTTTCTGGTACTTCAAAATCTAAAACAGGTGTTTTAGTTGATAAAGCCACACTTGTTTGAGAAAAATCAGTGTAATTTTCTGTATCATCTAACCAGTCTACTAATTGTAGTAACAACTGAGCATCATCACCTTCTTTAAAGCCGTCATATGTACGCTTCGTTGCACCATTCTCTTCTCGTGTATATTTTGGAGTAATATCCTCTACCAGTGATGAGTCACCAACGAATGCCGCTTTTCCTTGATCTTTTTTACTAATAGCGACATATGGTCCTTCCTCTATTCCTCCACCATTGTATACACCTTCATCTACTGCGTTTCGCCATTTATTTTTTTCTTTTGTTAAGCCATTTGGTGTATAAACAATTCCTTTTGCTTTTGTTGGATCTGTAATAGCTAAAGTCGCTCCGGCGTGCAAACCAACTTTAGAAACACCTTCAGTAATGCCAAATGCATCCTCTACAATCCATTCTTGGCTATCTTCAATATTATCAATAGAATTAAATCTGAATCTAATTCCGAAGGTTTCACTTAACCAATCACTACTTGTTACACCTTGCATCGCGTCAGAATTTTTTTCTTCAGTCGACATATCTTTTGTGATGTCTTCATAAGCACCGCGTCTATAGCCATTAAAAGCTTCTACTGAATCGATTCGATTTTTGTTTCTATCAGCATTATAATGATCTCCTATATAAAATACTGCCCCACCTTGAGAAACATAATCTTCGATAGCTTGCTGTTCACTTGCTTTATAAGGTATATTTGCTTCTGGAATGATAAATACATCATAATCCTTTAAATCTGCTAAAGTAATTGGCGTCAATTGACGTAACTCTTTAACATAATATCCTTTTTCTCCCAAAGCATCGGCAAAATCAGAAAATGCGCCATCAATTACCCAGTCTGCTGCTCCTGCTGTCTGTCCATGGGTATTATCAAATAATACTTTTTTCCCATTATTAACGGTTTGTGACGGTTGAACTTCCGGTGCAGGATCTAATGCTGTTTCTGCTAGTATAGTTGGTGACACTAACAACATACCCGTAATTGTCCCTAAAATACCTAGTGATGAAATAAACTTTTTCATTTTCATGTATAATCTCCTTTTTATTTGATACTTTTATTATAAACATTGACCATTTAGTTAATGTAAAAGAGCAGTAAATAGTAAGTTGTTTTTTATTTTATTAGTTTGATTCTGTAAAAAGTTAGTAAACAAAAATGGAACTAACCCCAAAAGATGAGACAAATATAAAAACACCCCTGTTGAATTCATGTAAAATGAATTTAACGGAGGTGTATTTTTTATGGTTAAAAGGATTGCTTATCCAGTAGAAGTAAAAGAAGAAGCTATAAAAATGAAACTTAAAGGTAAAACAACATCAGAAATTATGAATAAACTCAATATTCGGAATAAAACTCAGGTGAAAATAAAGAAAGAAAAACGTCCTGGTTCTATTTATTTTAAAACTACTAATGTAATTGATAGAGACTTTAGTTCAAGTAAGCCACTAGAAAAAGTAACAACAGACATCACTTATCTTGATTATGTTCCTAAAAGACTCTATCTTTCTAGCATTATGGATTTGTTTAATGGAGAAATACTTTCTTATACAATAAGTGAAAAATAGGATATATCTTGTGTTTTAGACACACTAAATAAATTACCTAAACTTCCAGATAAATGTTTCGGATCAAGGTTCTGTATATACTTCATATGCTTATGATCACGCAACAAAAGAAAAGAGCATTACCAGAAGTATGTCCCGAAAAGGGACTCCTGCAGATAATGCTCCAATAGAATCGGTTTATTCCATCCTAAAGTCTGAAACGTTCTCATTACACCCAGAGCTTGGAAGATCTACAATTAGTGTCATTGAAACTGTACAAAATTTCATCAACTATTATAATAAAGAAAGAATTCAACAAAAATACGACTACTTATCTCCAGTTGACTATCGGAAAAAAGTAATCCCATAGGTGTTTTTATTACTGTCTCATTTTAGGGGTTCAATCCCTTATCTAAAATAATGCGCATATTTTTTAGTGATAGCTGTTACTATAAATAGACAGAAACTCGACACAATAAACACACTGTTTACACCAACTTTGTCAGCCAGCATACTTAATATAGTGAGACTCAAAGAAAACACACCTGAACAAATCACATTACTCGCCGAGTAAACAGAGGCAATTTTTTCCGGAGTGATACTTTGTTGTATAACAGTCACTTGTGGAATATTTTTCATTTGAGAAAAAAGACCAACACTTATTGATAATAATAACGACATAGCAGGTAAAGATACTACTGAAAATAAAAATGTCACAATCGCACCAAATAAAGAACCATAAAAAATTACGACTGATTTGTCTTTATTAATTCTTGTCTCATATGCCATAACGAGTAAACTACCAACCATACACCCTAAGAAAAATGTCGCATTGATATATCCCCACCACTGATCACCTTTATGTAAGAATGTGTTGACGTAGACTAAAATAATCGAGGACACCCACGCTGTATTAGCAATAGATTCCAAGACATCCATCACTAAAACAAGCTTTACAACAGGCTCCTCTCTAATAACGTCCCATCCTTTTTTAAATTCAGTCCACGACCCCTCTGATATATTATTGAGAGGACGTTTAGAGTGTAATCCAACTAAACATACAAAAGAAAGAAAAAATAAAGCCGTATCCATCAATAATAAGGTGCGTTGACTAAATAAAACGACTAAAGATGCACCAATTAGCCAACTGACAATATTAACTACTTGAGCTACTGTTTGAAATAAACTATTTGCTTTTACTAAATCTAACGTCGATACAAATTCTGGGATAAGTGCTAGAATAAGTGGATACATAAAACTTGTTAAAAGCGAAAATAAGCACACTAACCCACTCAATCCCAAAATAGAAAATGTATCTAGTTGAATCGCTAAACCTAAACATATGAATACTAGGACAGCTAAAAACTGAGATTGTTTTAAAACGCGAATCATTTGATATTTTGCTACTAGCATTGGGGTGATTAAGCCACATAAAACAGTCCCACATGTCATGGCTATTGGAATAATTGACGTAGATAAAATAGAGTTCGTCCCCGTTAATACGGTGCTAATAATCGATACAGTATAAATCGTACTTCCAAAACTTGAGAATAGTTGACTCGCTAAAAGTTTATTAAATTGTTTTGTCATTATATTTCCTACCTTCACTTAGGTGAATAATTTTCATCACCTGTTTTAAATTATTGACACTAAGTGAAGTGGTCTAAATTCGTCTCATAAGATGCTCCTTCTTTAATATATTTCGTTTAAGTATACTACTTTTCAAAATAAAAAAAAACATCCTTTAAAAAGAATGTTTTTATCATAGTTAGTTATCTTTTGGTATAAATAATCCTTTATTTTTGTTTAAAATAAGTAACAACACAATAACGGTTGCCAGACCAGTTAAAAAGCCACTAATTCCGTTTGCTACTAATGAATAAGTCACTGGCGATAATCCCCAAATGGCATATTTACCCCAGAAAATAAATCCGGCAATAAAGTGGAAAATATAGCGTATCAAGGTACCAAAAAATGCACCTGAAACAACGTACTTCCATGCACTTGATGGATTAGTTTTTAAAGCTGTTTGTAGCTTTTTACTAAACACACCTGAAAAACCTGCTGCGGCAAAAGCGAATATGTATTCAATAATAACTTGTGATACCGTCAAGAAGTACACTTGACCCATTAAAAAGTGCAATAATCCCCAAATAAGACCAGCGTAAACTCCTGGTAAAGTTCCACGGCGTAATGCATACAATGTTAAGGGAATCATACCTAAAGAAACGGAAAATCCTGTTCCTATATTTAACGGGATAAACGATAATGCCATAGATAGCGCAGCTACAATCGTCCCCTCTAAAATAATTCGTGACCTTTTTGACATAAAAAAACTCCTCCTATTATTGATTAATACGTGACCAATCAACAAAAGAGCAGTGCTTACTTGCTACCACTTTACACAATTCCTACGCTTGAATTAACAATATCAGGTTCGAGGGTTTAGAGTTTTCACTCATTCTCAGCCTAGAAGCTCCCCTTTGTGACGGTTATGTATTTAATTTATTTCATCTATAAGTATGGCATGTATCCGCTTAAGAGTCAATGTTGTTAATTTATTTAATTGAATAAGCAAGATATTCATAAAAAAATAACACATACCTGTTTGTCTTCCTATATATTTTAATCTTTATTCTATCTCTCTCATTATACTAAGTGTTATTAAAAAAGAATAATATATAAATGAAGATATCCCTAATATCAAGTGCTATACTTTATAATAGATTACATACTAAGTAGGAGGAATCAAGATGCAACTCTTTATTAATATACTAGGAATTTTAGGAGTATGGGGATTATTTTCTTTTCCCTTGTATCAAGCATTTTTAGAACTTTCTGAACAAGCCATTACGTTTACACAACATATTAATATAGAAAAAAACTTCAAAAAAATATCTCCTTGGCTATGGTTATTTCCACCGCTTAAAATATCCAGAGAAAAGAAACGTGCTTTATCTATTATCCATGAAATAACACTATCAGACGATGAAGCCAAAAATATGATGACTTACTTTGATAAAGCAACGGCATGGTTCTATGTCGCAACAGCTGGTTTATTTAATGCTATTTATTTTAGTTATGATCTTTATAAAGAGAGCTCATTTAATCAATCTCCTATTCTATTTATTTTGTTTCTTATCTTTATGACTATTTTTAGTATTTTAAATGTCGTATACCGTATGAATCCTAAAAGACTGGATAAGAAGAGCCAAAAATTAAGAAAATAACTTTATGTTATGACTTAAAATATATTGCTAATTAAAATATTCCTCACAAAATTCAATGGTATCACTCATCGCTTGTGCTAAACGATGATAGTCACTGCCGAGTAAGTAACACATCTCTTCTATCTTTTTAGCATTTGTTAAAAATGTCTGATCCTTTGTCATAACATAATCATATAGATTAAAGTCAAATACGCATAATATGCGTTGAAATCCCTCTTCAGTGTTTTTGGTCACCTCATAAAAATCTTGTCTATAATTATTGATACTATCCCAATCTTTATTTTCTAAAGCTGTGCTTACAAAATTAACAAATAGGTAGCTTTTTATCTTAACAACATCTGGATAACTGTTATACTGTCTTAATTGTTTTAATGCAAACTCGGTCAAAATCTGATAAGTCTCATAATCAAAGTGATACCCATTATTTAGAAAAAAAGCGAATTCCTTTAATGTCCATGATTCGACAGACATCAGATGATTTTTTAGAATCTCAACATCTTCTTTTTTATAAACAGCTGGTTCAATATGTTTTTTACCTGACTCCTCATAAGCATAAATTAACAGATTTAATCTCGCCTTTAGTACCTCATCCTCTTTAGTTTTCGGTGTATCATAATAAACTCGTAATTTTCTTAGTGTCTCAATGTCCCCTCTATTGGTTGCGACTGCTACTAACACGTTGCTAGTTATTTCTTCTGATGATTGATAACCATTGGCAATAAATTCAAATTCCTCAAATTTCATCTCTAACCTAGCTAAGACATCCATGAATTTTGTCACGGACATATCATGTAGTCCTTTTTCAAAATCTATGGCATAAGTTTTAGAAACAATTCCAGAATATAAGTATTTTTGTGAGTATCCTTTGTTTAGTCGTATGTTGCGAACTACTTTTCCATAATCTGACTCCATCAAACTCCTCCTTTTTGGTCAACTATACTTTACCATTTATTCGTTCATAAAACGAATCATTCTATACTATAAAAAAAGGAGGAATCACTTATGTCTATTATCAAAAAATACCCACTCTATCAAAAGATTATTTTGAACAACTTTATATCAACTCTTGGAGATTCAATGTACTATATTGCTCTTATGACATACGCAGCACAATTTACCAATTCATCTCTTGCCATAACCATTGTGTCATTATCTGAAAGCATTCCCTTTATTTTTGCTTCCCCGTTAGGTAGTGTGGCTGATATGAGCGAAAACAAAGCCACAAAAATATTTTATTCTGGATTAATACGTGGTGTGCTGTACCTATCAGTTGGAGTTTTAATCGGTTTTCAACAAAGTATGATGTTATTAGTTGGCATTAGTTTGATTAATTTTATCTCTGACAATGTTGGAAAATTTTCAAACAGTTTGTTTTATCCCTTTGTCCCATTAATTGTGGAACAAGATGATTTAGAAGAAGCTCAAGGTTTAAATGGAGCAATTAGTAACATTGTGGCGATTATTGCCCAATTTGTTGGCGCCTATTTATTAGGACTGTTTTCTTATCAATTGCTAGCTGTCATTAATAGTATGACCTTTTTTGCGACAGCTTTGATTGTTTTATCAATGAAAAAAAGCCTAGATACCTTAGAAAAAGAACATCTAGACAAACGTGAGTCGATCTCACTATCTGCTATTTGGAAACAGATGGTATTCGCTATTAAAGAAACAACAAAGAATAAACAATTTTTTAAATTAATTTTAGTTTTTGCTGGATTAAATGGCTTATCTTCTGCTATTTCACCTCTTTTATCAATTATTTTAGCAAAAGATTCAGCTCTCATTGTTGATAGTTTTTCATTTACCTTTGCTCTTATTCAAGGTTTAACATCTATTGGGGTGATACTTGGTAGTTTATTTGGAACAAAATTATTTAAAAAATTAGAGCTAGAACAATTCACTCAACTTATTTTATTTTTCATGGCCTTACTTGTCTGTAGTATTTTACTTAAAACTATCTATTTATTATTAGGTTTTCAATTTATTTTGGGACTACTTATTGGTATTTTAAATCCGAAATTTAATGCTAAATTGATGAAAGAAATTCCTCTTGATAAGTTAGCAACCATTGCTGGAGGAGTCAGCACACTGCTCATGTTTTTCCCTCCAATCACTATTTTTATCTTTACTACCGTGGCCACAGTTTTTAGTAGTAATATCTCATTGATAGCACTAAGTATAAGTTGTCTACTATTGTGTTTCTATTCCTTTATAAGTGGACCAAATACTAAAAAAATCTAACTTAGACTCACAGCTATGTATTGCCCCCAAAACGCTAAACTAAAAAATCTAGCTTTTGGGGTGCACTATATTACACTAGGCTAGCTTTTTTATTTTAATTTTCCAATACGTCTAAACAAAACTTTCCTACTCTATCGCTCACTAATTTTTCGTAATTATCATAACTTTCTGTTGCTTCATCATTCGCTAAATCAGATATACCTCTAATAGATAAAAATGGTATCTCATTTATAAAACAAACATGAGCAATAGCACTTGTTTCCATATCTACCGCAACAGCATCAAAAGTTTCAATAATACGTGCCTTTTCATTATCATCTGCAATAAATGATTCTCCAGACACTATACACCCTATCATGCCCTCTTGGTGATGTGCTTTAAATCTAGCTAGCAACTGTGTGTCTGCTTGAAAATTTGACGTATATGGAAATAATCGTTCCATTTGATTTTTATCCACATCATGATGACTATATCGATCTCCTAAAACAATATCTAATGGTTTTAAACAAGGATGCAACCCTCCTGCTATTCCAATATTTAATATAACATTGGTCTCGAAATAATCAATCAATAATTGCGTATAAACGGTGGCATTTACTTTACCTACGCCACTTGCAACTAGCACCAAGTCATTTTCCCCATAATCAGCTAAGTAAAACGTCTGTTTTTTAATACAACAGGTGTACAATTCAAATGATGACGTAAATAATCTAATTCTATTGGCATAGCACAAATAATTCCTATTTTCATAAAAGTACCTCATCCACCTTTGTTTTAGTTATTATCCTCTTATATCTCCCCACCATTTTGGTAATAATTCTTCTAACATGACAATCTCTCTTGTTTCATAATCAACCATAATTTGAGTCTCTTTGTTTTTAGGAGAAAACTGCATCAAGGCTTCACGGCAAATACCACAAGGCATACCTCCATGATTCGTTGGAGGGGTGTCTCTAAAAGCAATGATTCTTTTCACGTGTGTTTCTCCACTTGCTTGATACATATTAATTAAAGCCATTCTTTCAGCGCATAAGTTTATCGTACCACCTGTCCCCTCGATACAGTACCCAGTAAAAATCTGTCCACTATTACTTTCTAACGCACAGACCACATGATTCGTATAGATAAAACTATTTACTTCTGTAGGGTGATAATACTCTTTCGCTCGTAAATACAATTCTTCCCAAATATCTGTCATATTATCTTCCTCTTTCTACCCATAAAACAAAATATTAATAAGATTCCATGTCATATGTAATAACATTGGCACAAAAATATTTTTACTTTTCATAAACGACCAACTAAATAAAATGCCAAGAATAAACACCTGAATAAATCCACCAGACGAGATGATACCACTAAACATTCCTGTATATATCCATGTTGGAAAATGAATAAAAACAAACAAAATAGATGACAGGATCACCGCATTCCACTTTGAAATTTTTGTCAGTAACGAATTGAGTATCCAACCTCTAAAAACCAACTCTTCGGTTATACCGACAAATAAAACGGTATTGATTAAAGAAATAGGTCGGAAACTCGCTCTTATGGCTGTATTGCCATATTGTATATAAGAAATAATGAGTAGGTAGACAACTATTGCTAAAGCAACAAGGAACCATCTACTCCATTTAGTTTTTTGCTGAAATAAAGTAGGGTAGTGTATTGCAATCCCTTCGTTCTTTTTAATTAATAGGAAACTTGGAACCGTCCATACTCCTATTTTAATAACTGATTGAATCAATGTACCTATAATTGATGAAAAATTCATCATAATTGTTGGTTTTACCACAAACTCATACACATTCCATACGAAAAAGAAAATAATAATATAAATGATTAATTGATTAAATGATTTTTTCTGTGACATCGTCGTATCCTTTCATTTATAGACCTTTATTTAGCTAAATTAATCTATTATGTAGTATAATAACAGAAAACGATAAGGAGTGATACATTATGGAATGGATAACTGTCATCACAGATTTTATAGCCGATGTATTCGCTGGTACTAGTTTTAAACATATGAGAAAAAAAGATTAACTGTCATTTTGATAAATATGAAAAAGAAAGCACTGTTTTTAGGTGCTTTCTTTTTATTTTGTAGATTTTTAGTTGAAGTCCATATATAATAAAGCAGGGTTGAATTGTTCATGTTAACAACATTAATAAACACGAAAGATTATACGATTATGACAAGAAGAAAACATTCAAAAAAAAAGCACAGCCGTTTAAACAGCAAAAAGGAAAACACATACATAAAATGGCTCGTTTTAATCATCACTTTTATCACAATTTTTACATTAAATCAATTAACATACTATACATCTGATGATTATACTTACCATTATGTCTATAAAGGACATATGCCAACAACTGATATTGAGAAAATAGATGGGATAGGCTCCATCGTTACTTCACAAATCAATCATTACCAATTGTGGAATGGACGATATTTAGCTCATAGTATCGTTCAATTTTTTCTTCAATATGACAAAATTATTTTTAATATATTTAACACATTCGCATTTATCCTGTTGATGTATTTAATCTATGCCATTATAGAAACTAGCTCAAGTATTAAGAAACCAGGTATGCTTTTAGCCCAAATAGCGATGTTACTTTGGTTAATGATTCCAAGCTTTGGCCAAACGGTGCTGTGGGTATCTGGGGCAGGAAACTACCTTTGGACCGCACTCTTTTACACTGGTTTTTTATTGCTATGTTTAAAAAATCTAGACGATCATCTTTTTGTGATTTTGGGGTCTATCTTCTTAGGATTTTTGACAGGTGTAACAAATGAAAATTCTGGTCCAGCTACGATATTGGTAGCCGTATGCATCTTTTTATTAAATATTATCATCAATAAAAAAATAAAAATTTATCAGATTACAGGTATTTTATTCTCCGTTTTAGGCTTTATCTCCATGATGTCCTCAGCTGGATCACAAAAACGTGGCCATATTGATTTATCAATAGAAGTCTTATCACGAAATCTAACTAACATTTTCACCAATAGCATGATTCATTTTTATTTTTTTTATCTATTAATTCTTGTTCTGATACTTATTTTATCATTACAGAAAGCTATAAAAGCAAAAGATATCTACTTCATCATTCTTTTACTTATAGGGCATTTTGCTTGTATTTATAGTCTGATTCTTGTTTCTGAACAACCCTTACGTGTATTATTTGGGGCATCTGTTTATCTCGTAATAGTTACCACATATTTACTCAATCGCTTGCGTAAATTAAAAAAATCCCAATTTATTTTAACTGTTGGGCTGTTACTTTTGTCAGCCTATCATTACTATTATGCCATACAAGACAATCGTACAACATATTCTCAAGTAATGGAACAAGTGGCTTTGTTAAAAAATTCAAGTCCAGATGAGGATGTCACTTTGCCTATGATTACTTATCCTAAAACTAATTATAATGCCTATAAAGGGACTGCCAATGTGACACAGGATAGGGAAGCTTGGTTCAATAAATGGATGGCTCAGTACTATAATGTGAAATCAATTACCGGCATACCACAACCAAATAAGTAAGCAACGAATAAATCGTTAAAAATTAAAAAACTAGTTACGCCAAATCTTTCTATGATTTGACATAACTAGTTTTTATTTCGTGTATAAGTTTCTATCTAATTCGCTCTAATATCCGCTCAATATTCATCGTCACAAACTCATCATCTTGAATGCCACTCACATACGACTCATGTGATTTTTCTTCAAGTAAACTTCTTAATTCTTTTTCATAACGTTTAATTTGTGGTGCTAGTAAAATCACATCATAATGTTGTTGTGACAATTTTGTTTCCACACGTTGAACTGGTGCATAATCAACATCATAGTTTAAATCATGCTCTCTTAAACTTTCTAACATTTTTGAAACAAATAATGAGGCACTAATACCTGACTCACAGATAAATAAAATACTTTTTTCCATGTCATTCACCTTTTATATTTTTTTAACTTTAACAGGCTGACCAGTTTTCAATGATTCATTTGCAGCAAATGCTAAACGTTGTGCCATAATACCATCTTCATATGTCACAACAGTGTCTGTATCATCTTTAATAGCTGTTAAGAATTCTTCCACTTCTTTAATGTATGCATCATTATAACGCTCCAAGAAGAAGTGAAGTGGTTTTTGACTATGTACTCCAGCTTCATCTGATAATACAACATTATTAACTAGCTCATTTTCTGCTTGAGATGCACCTTTAGATCCAAATGCTTCTAAGCGTTGATCATAGCCATATACTGCTTGACGACTGTTACTAATCACACCTAAACAACCGTTCTCAAATGTCAACGTCACAATCGCTGTATCAACATCCACACCATCTAATTCCGGATTAACCAACGCATCTCCCACTGCATAAACTTCCTTCACTTCACTACCAGTAATAAAACGAGCCATATCAAAGTCATGTATCATCATATCAAAAAATAGACCGCCTGACGACTCAACATATGATAAAGGTGGCGCTTCTGGATCACGTGAGTCAATACGTAATAACTGAATATCTCCAATAGATCCATCTTGAACGTGTTTTTTCACTTGTGCAAAATTACGATCAAAACGACGGTTAACACCAAGTTGGAATTTTACACCTGCTTCTTTCACAATATGATAGGTTTCAACTGTTTCTTCATCAGAAAAACTAATTGGTTTTTCACAGAAGATATGTTTTTTCGCTGCCGCAGCTTTTTTAATCAGTTCAACGTGTGTGTCAGTTGGTGTACAAATAAATACCACGTCAATCTCTTCATCATTAAAGATGACATCAAAATCTGATACTAATGGTACACCATATTCTGCTTCAAATGTTGGCATTTTATCTGCAAAAATATCTGCGACCGCTTTTACTGTCACACCTTTCATTTGTACCAAGTTTTTCGTATGAAGTTTTCCAATACGTCCGCCACCAATTACTCCCACAACTAATTCTTTTGTCATATTATTCATCCCCTAATTTTTTATTTATCTAGCAATCCCCAGTGGAGAAAACATTAAATATGTTAAAACAACTACTAAAATGGTAATCACACTCACTAATTTTGTATGCTTCCAAGGTGTGATATCTACTTTTGTATTAAAGACTTTCAATTCAAAATCACCATCTGGTTTCAGTTTTGAAACCACAAACATAACAAGCATGTCTAAGAAAAATAGTACACTTAACACATATAGAAAATGCACATCTTTTAACACAACTTTTGATAACGCATACAAGATAATATGTAAGTAAATCGTTACTTTTGCTGCAAAGGCTGTTGCTTTTTTAGAGTAAAATGCTAATAAAATAATTACCAATAATGGCATATTATACAATCCATTGAATTCTTGCACGAATTGATACAACCCTGCTGGTGCAAATGAAATCAACGGTGAGATAAAGATAGATAATAACCCAATCGCAATGGTAATCCGTTTACCAAAACGCGTGATATCATGATCTGTCGCTTGTTTATTGAAAACAGGCTTATAAAAATCAAGCGATAATAATGTTGATGTCGCGTTTAACGCTCCTGAGAATGAAGATAAAATCGCTCCAAAAATAACCGCTGCAAACACGCCATAAATCATCTCTGGTAAAACATGTGTCACAAGTGTTGGATACGCATCATCAGGCATCCCCATTAATGCATCACCAAAAATATTTCTCGCTACAATTCCTGGAAATACTAAGAATAATGCACCAAATACTTTAAAGAACCCAACAATGAATACGCCTTTTTGTGCTTCAGCTAAGTTTTTTCCAGCTAACGCTTTTTGGACAATCATCTGATTGGTACACCAGAAATATAAATTATTAAACATCATACCTGTTAATAGCGTTGGCCAAGGAACAATAGCTGAATCAATTGAACCAACAGAATTTAGTAACCAAGGTGTGTTATCTATAATGTGGTCAATTCCTGCGATAAAACTACCCTCACCAAGCATTGTAACGCCAATTGCTGGGATAAGAAGTCCACAAGCCAGTAAACCAAATCCATAAACAGTATCACTATAAGCACTTAATCGTAACCCACCAATTAATAAATATAAAATGCCAATAACACCAATCGCAAGTGAGACAATAATGATTGACGTAATAGGTCGAATACCCAACAGTTCATCAATCCGAAAAATTTTATTAAATACTAATGATCCCGAATACAACACTACTGGTAAAAACGATGTGATATAAGTAATAATAAATAATGCCGAAATAATTCGCTTAATTTGTGTATCATAACGTATTTCAATAAAATCAGATACGGTGTTAATACCATATTTCAAATACTTTGGTAGAAAAACGGATGCTAACATAACAATCGCAATGGCTGATGTGACTTCCCACGCCATAACTTCCATACCAGCGACATAACTTTGTCCATTTTGACCGACAATTTGCTCTGTTGATAAATTCGTCATAATAATCGAACCTGCAATAGGTAGGGCAGTCAAACTTCGACCACCCATAAAGAATCCTTCTGCTCCATCAACATTGACACCACGTGATCGCTTAAACGCAAACAACCACACACAACTAATAATAACAACAAAACTTAAAATAGAAAATAGATTCATGACCGTCTCCCTTTATTACAGTTTCGTAACTGAATTGATGTATTCACGAGCATTTTTTGCATAAATAAATGGATTAGCTTTTGCTGGATCTTGTTCTGCTTCAACAACTATCCAACCTTCGTATCCATCTTTTTCAATTTCTTGCCAAATTGGTGTAAAATCAATCATGCCATCTCCTGGTACAGTGAATACGCCTTCTTTAACACCTTTTAAGAAACTAAATGAGTTTGTTTTGACTTCTTCCATTTTTTCTTTACGGATATCTTTAAAGTGAATATGTTTAATACGGTCTTTGTGTGTTTGATACACTTCAATTGGATCTTCGCCTGAGAAAACTAAGTGACCCGTATCATATAATAGTGATACTTTTTTAGGATCTGTTTCAGCCATCAAACGATTAATTTCATCAGTTGTTTGAACACCTGTCCCCATATGGTGGTGGTAAACAATAGACATGTCTCTTTCATTTGCCAACTCACCTAATTTTTCTAATCCATCTGTTAATTTTTTCCACTCTTCTTCACTGAATTTAGGTTTTTTATCAAAAACAGGTGTCTCCATTTGACCTTGTACACTATGTCCTTGTTCTGATACAACGATGACTTTTGCTCCCATTGCATGTAAAAAGTCACGATGTAATATAAAGTCTTCTTTTGTCTCTTCAAATGGTTTCGTTGTTAAAAAGGCACTAAACCATGCACTAGCTACTGATAATCCACGTGGTTCTAAGTAGCTTTTTAATTCTTCTGGATTTTTCGGATATCTGTTTCCAATTTCTGTTCCTGTGTACCCTGCTAATGCCATTTCACTGACACATTGTTCAAACGTATTTTCTTTACCTAATTCTGGCATATCATCATTTGTCCAAGCTATTGGTGCAATCCCTAACTTAATTGTCATAGTATCCTCCTGGCTCAAAAAGAGCGCTTTCTTTATTTTTAAAAGAAATATAGCTAACACCTTTTTTAGCTAGCTATATTCCCCAACCTTAATACTTCCACGCTTTTTCTAACTTTTGTTCTCGTTGTTTCCATGCTTGTGTCACATTAGGATTATCTGATACTTCTGATACCCCAACATTCCACCAACCACCATATCCATCAGTCATTGTTTTTGGTAATACTTTAATGTCAATCAATGTTGATACTGTTTGTTTTTTCGCATCTTCTAGTGCGGCAACAAGTTCTTCACGTGTGGCAACACGATACACTTTTGCCCCGTATCCTTTTGCAACCATCGCATAATCAATTGCCATAATCTGATTATCAACATCACGTAATTCACAGTTGAAACTTCCACCGCCATTAGACATTTGCAAATTATTGATACAGCCATATCCAGCGTTATCAAACAAACACACATTAATTTTTTGTTTGTACTGAAGTGCTGTCACAAGTTCTGTATGTAACATCAAGAAACTACCATCACCTAATACGGCATAGACTTCTTGATTTGGGTTAGCTAATTTTGCTCCTAACGCTCCTGCTACTTCATACCCCATACATGAATACCCATACTCTAAATGATATGTATTGACTGTGTCCGTTTCCCATAAACGTTGGACATCACCTGGTAAAGATCCTGCTGAAGCAACGACAATACTGTCATCTGATACTGTATCATTTAACGTGATGAGTGCATTAGTTTGAGTAAATTCAGTTTGCAGCACATCAGCATAGTCATTCATGATTTCTTGTGAAAAATGATCGGCAATTTCTGCTTTAAATGTTTCTCTATTAAAGACAATATTATGTAAACGTTGGCGTTCTTCTTGCCATTCTTTTTGCCATTCTTCTAACTCATGACCATAACTGGCTTTATAATTACCAAGATGTTGACTAAACCATTCTAAACTAGCCTTCGCATCACCCACTACTTGTAAGGCATCAAATTTATAAGCTTGTACTCTGCTCACATTGATATTAATAAATCGTGTTTTATCATAATCAAATGCTGTCTTTGATGACGTGGTAAAATCGGTATAACGAGTGCCAATTCCTATCACTAAATCAGCAGACTCAATCGCTTTATTAGCAGCTGATGTCCCTAAGATACCTGTACCACCTAAGTTATAAGCAAAACTATTTGGAATAGTTGACTTACCTGCATGTGTTTCAACTAATGGGATATTATGTTGCGTTGCAATCTGTTGGATTACCTCGCCAGCACCAGAATATCTCGCACCACCACCCACAATCATCACTGGACGTTTGCTTTCTTTGATTCTATCTAGTGCGTCATTCAAGGCTCTTTCAACAGGACTTGTACGATCTAAATAGTGAACACGTTTTTTAAAGAATGATGTATCAAAATCAAATGCTTCCCCTTCAGTATCTTGCGGTAAACAAATCGTTGCTGGTCCAGCTGTTGCCGGATTTGTCATCACTTCAAATGCTCGAATTAACGCTGACATCAACTGTTCAGGACGCGTCACACGATCCCAATATCGTGATACCGCTTTAAACGCATCATTTGTTGTTAGTGAAATACTTGATTCATGCTCTAGTTGTTGCAACACAGGATCTGGTTGACGTGTCGCAAAGGTATCTGCTGGTAAAAATAAAACAGGAATATTATTTGCATGTGCTGTCGCTGCTGCTGTAATCATGTTTGCTGACCCGGGCCCAGCTGAGGCTGTTACAGCATAAATTTTTTGTCGTTTCATTTGTTTGGCATAGGCAATCGCAGCATGCGCCATTCCTTGTTCATTTTTACCTTGCATTACGTTTAAATGCCCTGGATTTTCCTCTAAAGCATGACCTAGACCTAAGACATTCCCGTGACCAAAAATATTAAATACTCCCTCAACAAAAGGTGTTTCTACACCATCAACATAGATATATTGTTGATTTAAAAACTTAACTAATGCTTGTGCTGTTGTTAATCGAATTGTTTCTCTCATTAGCTTACTTCCTTTTAGTTTGATTGTTCTTCCATTAACGCTTCAATTTGTTCCACTGTTGGCATGGCTTCAGATGAGCTATGCTTGCTAACTACAATCGCTGCTGAGGCACTGCCATATTGCAATGCTTCTTGAATTGTTTTTCCTTTAGTTAAAGCATATAAAAAGGCTGCGGCATAAGAGTCCCCTGCGCCAAATGTTTTTAATACATTTGATTTATACGCTTTACCACGGAATGTTTCGCCCTCTTTTGTATAAGCATATGACCCTTCCACACCATGTTTAATCACAATTAATTCAGGTGCATGTTGGAATAAATACGCTACAGTGTTGTCGTTATTTCCTTCTGTTACGTTTTCCAACATATTAAATTCATCACGTGTTCCGATCACCACATCAGATTGCTCTGCAACGACTGAGTAGTAAACAGATACTTCTTCCGCGTTTTTCCATGTGTAAGGACGATAGTCTAATTCAAACACCACTTGAACATTATTTTTTCTCGCTAACGCAACCGACTTCAACACGGCTTCACGGCTAGGACTTTGTGCCAAGCCTGTTCCCGATACAACCAACATTTTAGCTTGTTTAATATACTCTTCATTGACTTCACTTGGCTCTAAATATAAGTCAGCCACATCATCCCGATACATTAAAATACTGCATTCTGATGGACTTAGAATTTCGGTAAACGCTAACCCTGCTTTGTGTCCATCTTTATCGATTGCCATTTGACTTGTATCAATTCCAACTTCTGACATGTAATTTGAGATAAATCGACCATGTTGATCATCAGGAATTTTCCCAATAAATCCACAAGATAATCCTAATTTTGAAGCACCAATTGCAATATTCGCTGGAGACCCTCCAACATATTTACTAAATGTTTCTGTCTCTTCCATTGGACGATTATACTCGACTGCATTTAAATCAATACACGCACGACCAACGGCAATTAAATCATAAGTTGTCATAGTTAAACTCCTTTTTATTAATCTCTACTTAAAATCCATTCATGATCTTTGTCATTATGAAATTGCCATTTTTTGATTGGCCCTGCCATAATATTTAAATAATAACCATCGTATCCATCAGGGACTGATACTGGATGATAACCTTTTGGTACTAACACCACATTTTCATGTTCTACAGTCATTGTTTCATCTAACGAACGATCATCGGTATACACTCGTTGGAACACAAATCCATGTTTAGGGTTCATTTCATGATAATAGGTTTCTTCCAAGAATGATTCATGTGGTAAATTATTTTGATCGTGTTTATGAGGGGGATAGCTAGACCAGTTACCACTATCTGTATACACTTCCACCACAATCAATTTATCTGAAATGGGACTTTGATCGTCCATAATATTGTGAACAGTACGTTTATTTTGATATTTACCACGATGTTCTACTGTATTATCTGAAGCTTTAATTAAAGTCGTTGGTAACTCTTTTTTACTTGGGGCATAAGCTATCAACACTCTCGCATTACTAGTTGTCGTAATGTTGAATACTTTCCCACTTGAGACATAGACACTATCCGTTGGTACTCGGTCAAACACGTCCTGACGGTTTCCAATTTGTTTAAATGACTCATCGCCAACTGTTACATCAATTTTCCCAGTCATCACGACAATACACGCTTCTAAATCCGTTAATTTTTCTGTATAAATGCCTCCATCAGATAAATTTAGGACACGCATTTCAATATAGCGTAATCCGTCCGCTTCACGCGTCACGTGATGGCATTCCACCACGTGTTCAGATAATTCTTTTTTATAGGGACGTCGCTTTAAATCAACCATGTTATTTCCTCCTTTTACACATCACTACGTGCGTAACGAGCAGTTACCACCTTGTTACGTGTGTAGAAATCAACTCCGGCTTTTCCATTGGCTGGTAACGTTCCGTAGAATGAAGACTTCCAACCTGAGAATGGGAACATCGCCATTGGAGCAGGAACCCCTAAGTTAATTCCTAACATACCAGCGTCAATGTTTTCTCTAAAGTAGCGAATCGCTGAAGCATTATTTGTAAAGAGGCAAGCACCGTTAGCAAACTCTGAGGCATTAGCGATGTTAATCCCTTCTTGTAAATCTTTAATTTTCATAATAGATAATACTGGAGCAAATAATTCGTCTTTCCAGATAGTCATGTCTGTTGTCACACCTTCAAAAATAGTTGGTCCAACAAAGAATCCCGCCTCATCTAGTTGCTCACGACCATCACAGATTAAATTAGCACCTGCTTCAACGCCTTGCTCGATATAGTTTAGTGTACGATCTAAGTTTTCTTGACGAATAACTGGGCCCAAGAACACGCCATCATCTAATCCATTACCCATCTTGATATCTTTTGTGGCTTTTGTTAACTCAACCATGAATTCATCATAAATACCCTCTTCTACAGTTACCACTGCAGCAGCCATACAACGCTCACCCGCTGAACCAAACGCGGCACTTACAATAGCAGGAATACTGTCTTTAAGATTGGCATCATTTAACACAATCGTGTGATTTTTAGCTCCTGTTAGAGATTGAACACGTTTTAAGTTTTTAGATCCTTCAGTATAAACATATTGTCCAACTGGTTGTGACCCAACAAAAGAAATCGCTTTAATATCTGGGTGTTGTAGTAAACCGTTTACAACATCATGTGCACCAAAAACAACATTGAATACTCCTTTAGGTAGACCAGCTTCTTCTAATAAGCTCACCACTTTTTCCATTAACATAGGTGCTTTTTCAGAAGGTTTCAATACTACTGTATTTCCTGTAGCAATCGCCATAGGGAACATCCAAAATGGAACCATCATCGGAAAGTTAAATGGCGTTATTCCACCAACCACTCCGATTGGGTATTTATAAACACTTGCTTCAACATCTGTTGCGATAGAAGATAAATTATCCCCCATCATTAAAGTTGGTGCTCCAGCAGCAAATTCTACGTTTTCAATACCACGTTGAACTTCACCATATGCTTCAGATAAAGCCTTTCCATTTTCTAACGTAACTAATTTTGCTAACTCATCTTTATTTTCAATTAATAATTGATGAAATTTATATAAAATTCTTGCTCGTCTTGGTACAGCGACTTCTTTCCATGTTTGAAATGCTTCATGTGCTACTGTTGCTGCATGGTCTAAATCCTCACGAGTTGATAACGGAACGTCACACATTGCTTCTTTTGTTGCAGGGTTAACTACTGTTTCGTATGTGGTTGTTTGACTATCTACCCACTCACCGTTTATATAATTTTTTAATTTTCTAATTGACATTAATACCCCTCCATAGATTTACTTAAAACATACCATTTAAACTGTCACATCTTGGTTGTTTTGGTTAACTTCGATTTAATATTACCTTTAATCTAATCAACAGTCAATGTTTTTTGATATTTTTTTCAAAAAAATTGTTAACTTATATAAAAAATGATTAAGTCTTGATTAAGTTAGATATAAATGCTATCATGAAATAAAAGATAGTGAACGGAGAAAAGATTATGAAAGAAAAACGTTTTGAATCGATTAAACAGTATATTTTAGACCATCATCACGTTAGCCTAAAAGAACTGGAAGAAGAATTCAATGTCTCGATGAATACCATTAGACGAGATGTAAACAAAATTTTAACTGACTCACGTTTTGAAAAAGTTTATGGTGGCGTCAGCGTTAAAGAAGGAACACTCGTTGATTTTGAATATCGAAACATTGAAAATAAGGAAGAAAAAAAAGCCATTGCAAAAAGGGCAGCTTCTTTTATTGAGCCTGATGATTTAATTTATATAGACTCTGGAACAACAACAAAATATATTTTGGACTATATAGATGAAGATATGCCTCTTATTATCATCACAAATAGCTTAGACGTAGTACTAAAAGCAGAAAAACTCAGAAAGGTCACTATATTTCTAATTGGACATATCTTTAAAAAACCCACTCGTTCATTTGTTGGAGTAGAAAACGATGAGTTATCAGTGAAGTACAATATTACCAAAGCATTTATGGCAGCTACTGCAGTGTCCATTGGGAGCGGGTTAATGAACTCTGATATTATGGAATATGAGATAAAACGACAAGTGATGGACAAAGCTAATATGAAATTTTTATTAGCTGATAAAACAAAATTTGATCACTCCACTCTTTTAACTTATGCCAATTTAAGTGATGTTGATACATTAATCTCAAACAAATCCTTTTCAGATCCTTATACGTCATATTTTTCGGATCATAATATTAACTTTATCGAGATATAAAAAAGTGATAGGAAACCATTAATGGTCCTATCACTTTTTCATTTACCCATCATAATCTTCCATTAAATCCTTAAATAACCCATAAACAAATTGATTTGGATTAAACTCTTCTAAATCAGTGATTTTTTCACCTAAACCAACTAGTTTCACTGGTAAATGTAACTCATTTCTAATAGCTAATACAATCCCACCTTTAGCAGTTCCATCTAGCTTAGTTAAAACTATCCCTGTAACATCTGTGGTATTTTTAAATTCTTTTGCTTGAATCAAAGCGTTTTGACCAGTTGTTGCGTCTACTACTAACAAGACTTCATGAGGAGCAGAAGGATATTCTCGTTCAATAATACGCTTCATTTTTTCTAATTCTTTCATTAAATTGACTTTATTTTGCAAACGTCCTGCTGTATCAACTAATAGAATATCATAATGCTCGTTTTTCATTTTTTCTACTGCATCAAATACAACAGCAGCAGGATCTCCACCAGCATTATGTCTAACCACATCAACACCAGCACGTTCTCCCCAAACAACCAATTGATCAATAGCACCTGCTCTAAAGGTATCAGCAGCAGCTAACAAGACTTTCTTACCCTCATCCTTGTAACGTTTGGCTAATTTACCAATACTTGTTGTTTTACCAACACCATTCACACCAACAAATAGCATAATAGTCGGACTATCAGTTTGGATGTTTAACTCATTATTTTCTTCAATGCCTTCTGCTTCATAAATCTCAACTAATTTTTCGATAATCGTTGCTTGAACATCTTTTTTCTTCTTCACATTTTTTAGTTTGACTTCTTCTTGTAACTCATCAGAGATTCTCATTGCCGTTTCAAATCCAACATCGGCAGAAATCAACGCTTCTTCTAAGTCTTCAAAGAACTCATCATCAACCATTCTGAAATTAGCAAATAGTTCATTCATATACTGACCAAATGAACGTCTTGATTTCTCTAATCCTTTATCATATTTTTTAATGGTTTCTTCTTTTTTCTCTTCGACTACCGGTGGTTCTGGTACCTTAACTGGCTTTTTAACCTCTGACACTTCTTCAACGATTGTTTCTTTTGTTTCCTCTTTAGGTTGTTCTGGCTCACTCACTTCAACTAATTCTTCAACAATCGTTTCTTCTTTTTCTTCTGGTTCTTCCGTTACGACAACGGTGTCATGATTTTCTTCTTGAGAGAGTTCTTCGACCGTTTCCTCTAATTCTTCAACTAGTTCTTCTTTTGGTGCTTCTTCAACTTTTTTCTCACCTAAAACGGCTTTTTTTATCTTATCAAAAAATCCCATTTAACTTCCTCCTACTATTTTGTCAGCACAAATGTTTCAACCGCATGTGCGACGCCATCTTCTTCATTACTTTTCGTGATGAATTGGGCGATGTCTTTTACTCCTTGACTTCCATTATCCATCACGACTCCCATTCCTGCATACTCAATCATCGAAAAATCGTTGGCTTCATCACCAATTGCCATCACTTCAGATTGTTTAATGCCTAAATAGTTAGCTAATTCGTCAATTCCAGCTGCTTTACTTGCTTCTTTGTGGATGATTTCTAATAGATTCACACGAGACTTCATGATATTAAATTCTTCCAATAACTCTTTTGGTAATTGTGCCATTTTTTCATCAAGATAGCTTGTTTCAACTGCTACTACCATTTTATTAAATAAACGATCCTTGCCTAATGTTTCGAGTGTGGCATGTTCTACCTTAAGCAATGGATTCATTGATTCATAGATTGATGTATGAGGTTCTTTGGCCGTATCTAGATGAATGACTGTATCCACCGAAATAATATCTAGTGGTAAATTTAATTTTCTCATCTCTTTTGCGACACGACTCACTTCATCAAACGATAATGAATGAGCCAATAATGTCTCTCCTGTATCGTTTTTTTGCACGGAGCTACCATTAAACGTGATGCTATAATCTCCCTCATCTCTTAACTCTAATCTATCTAGATAAGGCTCAATCGCAAATAAAGGTCTTCCTGTGCAAAGAACGACTTTGACACCTTGTTCTTTAGCTTTAGTTAATACTTCTTTGTTTCTATCTGAAATCTGTTTATCATCTGTTAACAATGTACCATCTAAATCAATTGCGATTAATTTAATCATACCATTCTCTCCTGTCTATTTGAGTGTCTCTTCTAGTTTTTCCATCTCTTCTAAGTGAACTGACACGATTTTTGAGATACCTGACTCTTGCATCGTCACACCATACAACACTTTAGCTGACTCCATTGTTCCTTTACGGTGAGTGATCACTATAAATTGCGTGGCATCTCCAAAGTGACGCAAGTAATTTCCAAATCGGGCAACGTTCGCTTCATCTAATGCCGCTTCAACCTCATCTAAAATACAAAACGGAATTGGGCGTGCTTGAATGATAGAAAATAACAAAGCAATCGCAGTTAACGCCCTTTCTCCACCAGACAATAAACTTAATTGTTGTAATTTTTTACCAGGTGGTTGTGCGACAATATCAATTCCTGTATGAAGTAAGTCTGTTTCATCACTTAATATCAAATCAGCATGTCCCCCACCAAACATTTTAGGGAACACTTCACGAAACTCTTCGCGAATATCACAAAAGACTTCATGGAACTGTTTCATCACCAACATGTCCATCTCATCCATGGTCTCTTGCAACTCATCTTTCGCTTGATTCAAATCATCTCGTTGACTCGTTAAAAAGTCATATCGTTCTAATATTTCATCGTGTTGTGCGATGGCTGATATATTGACTGGCCCTAGCTCTGAAATTTTAACTTTCAAATCGCGAATGACTTCGCTTACTTGTGATGCATCATGAATATCAAATGATTTTTCTTTTGCCGCTTCAAAGGTTAAACTATATTCTTCTTGTAAATAAGTCAATAAGCTATCTAATTGATTATCACAAGTTCCTTGCATAATTTCAATCTCGGTCTTTTGATTCATAAGCTCACGAATGACTGCATAACTTTTATCGACTATTATGTCATGTTCTTTGATTGTCTTAGCATAGTGCTCTCTTTGCGTCTTCGCTTTACTAATCTGAGTCAAGACTTCTTCTCTTTTACGAGATGCTTCGCTCATTTGTTTTGTAATGTTTTCTTCATCTTCTTTATAATGAGAACTGTCTTCCTCATGGGATTGACTTTCCTGTAACAGTTCACTCATTTTTTGATCTGCTTCTTGTAACCGAGTATTTCGTTCTAATTGTTTTTCAGCTAACTGATTTAGTTTTTCTTTTATAACAGCCAAATCGGCCTCTTTTTGAGCGAGTTCTTTTGTTAAAGTTTCTTTTTTCTCAGAATTCGTCGCCTCTAACTGATCCACATCAGCCATTCTTTTATCTAACTCTGCAATCTTTTGAGCAAGTTCTTTTTGTTGTGCTTCATAGTTTTCTTTTTCTTGTTGATACTCTGTAAGAAATTGATTTAATTCACTTTGCTCATATTCTAGTATTTTCTTTTCTTTTTCTAACTGCGTCACATCTTGTGTTAAAAGAGACACTTGTGATTGTAGTTTTTGCTCTGTTAGTCTGGCTTCTTCACCTAATTTACGTAGATTTTCAAGTGACTCATCTATTAAAGAAACTTCTTTTTGCAATTCAGTCACTTCGATTTCTTTTTGTTTATACAGAGTGGTCATTTGAGATAATTGTTTTTCAATATCTTGTAACTCTTTTGATTGAGAAAACCAGTGCATCGACTGACCTTTTTTACTCATCCCACCAGTCATAGAACCACCAGGATTCATCACGTCTCCATCCAATGATACCACACGATACTGAAAGTTAATTTGTTTTGCGATATGAGTGGCTGCATCTAATGAATCCGCGACGATAGTTAAGCCTAATAAGTTCCTAACAATGGCCGAAACCTCTTCATCATAACGAACTAACTCACTAGCTACTCCCACAAACCCTGACATATTTTGTACTTTATCTAAAACGTCTTGCCTAATATATCGTGCTTTAACAGTAGTCAATGGCAGAAACGTCGCACGGCCTAGTCTTTGTTTCTTCAAATAAGAAATAGCGTCTCTAGCACTTTGGTCGTCCTTCGTTACAACATGCTGGACACTTGCTCCAAGCGCTGTTTCAAGGGCTTGTTGATACGATGATGGAATATCAATTAATTCCGCCACAGCACCGACTATACCTGGAAACTGTTGTTTTTCTTTTAGCACTGCTCGCACACCTTGATAGAAACCTGAATAATTATCTTGCAATTCTTTCAAGCTTTTTTGCTTAGCTTGGGCTTGTTGTAAGATTCTTAAGGCATCCATTAACTGCGTGTTTAACTTTTGTAGTTGCTGACTAAGTTGCTCTTTAAGTTGTCTTTTTTGCTGATAGTCTTCTAAATAGGTGACAACATTTTCTTTTTTAACGTCATACTCTTTTGTTAATTCAACTAGTTCTTTTTGTTTTTCAGTTATCATTGCAACAAGCTCTTCATACTGATTCATTTCACGCGAGTTTTTATTTGTTTCTTGACTATATTGTTTTTCTAAATGCTTCAACTCGTTGTTCACGTGACTTTGTTGTTGCATGTATTCTAGATAATCACTACGCATATCATCTAATTGCTCTTTAGCTGATTTGCTATATTGAACTAGTTCTTCTCGAATACGTGAAATCAATTTCGTAAGAGATTTCTTTTCTTCAATTAAACTATTTTCTTCCTCTTCTAAAAAATGAATTTCTTTTTTAAGTGCTTCTTTTTCCGTATCTAAGTTACGTAATGTCTTTTGTTGCACCTCTTTTGTTTGAACAGAAAACTTTTGTTTTTCCTCTAACACTCGTTTTTGTGTTTCAAGTTGTTCATATTGTGTGCTACAGTCAAGCAATCGTTGCTGATGGCTATCTAGCATTTGCTCAAGTGTCGCTTGCTCAGATTTTAATTGTTCAAGCTTTTCTTCTAATTCATTTTTTTCAGTTTCTTTCTGATTTATCAATTGATTTTTTTCTTCAAGTTGTTTTTTATTATCATTCCATTTGTTTTTTGTTTCTTCAATCAAATGAGTTGTCATACTCACATCTTGCTCAGATAATTGCTCTTTTAATGTTAAATAAGTCTTCGCATTATCACTTTGTTGTTTCAATGGTGCTAGTTGAATTTCCAACTCATAAATAATATCTTGCACACGGCTGAGGTTATCGTCTGTCTCTCCTAGATGTTTTTCTGCCTGTTTCTTGCGATTTTTATATTTCAATACTCCAGCAGCTTCTTCAAAAATCGCACGACGTTCTTCAGGTTTACTATTAAAAATTTCTTCTACTTTCCCTTGAGAAATAATCGAAAAAGAATCTCTACCTAAACCTGAATCCATGAATAAACTAATCACGTCTTTTAGGCGACAACGTTGTTTATTGATGAAAAAATCACTCTCGCCATCACGTGTTAATCGTCTTGTGACACTGACTTCAGTGTACTCAATCGGTAAAAAATGGTCCTCATTATCTAGTACTAACGTCACTTCTGCTATATTTAACGGTGAACGTGAAGAAGAGCCAGCAAAAATAACGTCTGGCATTTTCCCCCCACGTAAACTTTTTGCTGACTGCTCCCCTAAAACCCATCGAATGGCTTCTGTAATATTACTTTTTCCACTTCCATTAGGACCAACTATTGCCGTCAAGCCTTCATTAAATTCAATTACTGTTCGATCTGCAAAGGATTTAAATCCTGCAATTTCAATTCGTTTCAAATACACAAACAATAAGTCCCCTTCCTAGGATTCTTCTGCTAAAATGTTGGCTAATGCTGCTTCTGCCGCTTTTTGTTCTGCCACTTTTTTAGACTTTCCAGACCCCTTACCTAGAGGCGTTCCTCCACCACATACTTCAACATGGAAGATTCTTGCATGGGCAGGTCCTTCTTCTGCTATTAAATGATACTCAATCAAGATATCACCATTTTTTTGTAATACTTCTTGTAGAGCAGTTTTATGATCCATCTCATGTGAAAAAGCACCAGTTTCTATTTTTGCTACGACTACTTGGTAGATAAATTCTTTCGCTTTTTTAGCTCCTTGATCTAAATATAGAGCTCCTAAAAAAGCTTCGAATAAATCACACAACAATGATGAACGACTTCTACCATTTGAATTTTCCTCACCCTTACCAAGTTTAACAAATTGATCAAAACCACATTCTTTTGCAAACATTGCTAAACTATCTTCTCTAACAATTGTCGAACGTAGTTTTGTTAATTTCCCTTCTGGTAAATCTTGAAAATGACGGTATAAATAATCAGATACTTCTAATTCTAAGACAGCATCTCCTAGAAATTCTAATCGTTCATTATCTTGTAGTTCAAAATGTCGATGCTCATTCACATAGGATGAATGGGTAAACGCTTGTTCCAATAACGAGATGTCTTTAAAAATGATGTTATAGTCTGTCTTTAATAACTGTGTTAACGTTTGTTCCATTGAATGTGCCTCTCCCTTTTAACGATAGATACTCTTATTATACGTTTTTTTTGTTTGAAAGAAAACAAAAACTATCAATTTGACCAAATAGCCAAATTGATAGTCATTAAACTTTATTTTTTATCCGTTACACCAACGTGAGACCATGGGTTACTTGTTACATCATAAGCCCAGTCAAAGTTAGTTACTTTATCACTTACTGGTAATACAGCATCTCTGAATAATGTTGGGATAACAAATGCTTCATCTGCAACATATTCTTGCCATTCTTTAAATTTCTCAGTACGGTATTTACCGTCAAATGATTTCTCAGAATCAATTTCATTCAATAGTTTAGTATTTTCATCACTGACAAAACGAGTGTAGTTAAACGCCGCTTTAGGTCCGTATAATCCTGATTGAGATGGATCTGAACTTAATCCCCATGCTGCTTGGTACACATCAACGTCTGGTGAATCGTTTTTCAATTTATCGTAGAATGATTGGAATTCAATTAAACGACCTGTTGATAATTTAACATCTAAACCAATTTCTTTCCAGCAGTCCATGTAGTATTCAGCTAATGGTTGGGCAGTTTCGCCACCTGACATAGAAGCAAAGTTAATTTCTAGTTTTTCACCATTTGGATCGCGACGGAATTCTTCGCCATCTTTTTTCTTGTATCCAGCTTCATCTAATAATTTGTTTGCTTTATCAATATCTTGTTTAGAATATCCTACTAAGCTCTTGTCACTAAATTCATCAAAGATTGGTGGAATAATCGCATTAGCTGATTGACGTAATCCGTTGTAGAATTTGTTTGCTACAGCGTCGTTATCAATGGCATAGCCCATTGCTTGACGTAATGATTTGTTTGCCATTTTTGAATCTGGATTGTAAACAGCTTCACCTTTAGCATCATCCCATTTACCTAATTTGAATCCAATATAAGTATAAGCTAAATCTTGACGACCTAAGATTTCATATCCTTCTACATCTTTGTAGTTTGGATAGTTATCAGTTGGCATACTGAATACCATGTCATATTTTTTAGCTTTTAAAGACTCAACGATTGAGCTAGATGGTGCAACGCGCATTGTTATTTTGCTTAATTTTGGTTTTTCGCCGTAGTAGTACTCGTTTGGTGTATACTCTACAGATTCACCTGTATTAATTTTTTCCATTTTGTATGGTCCAAAAGTAACGATGTTTTTACGTACCGCATCACTAGATTCCATACCTTTTACTGGAATATCTTTAAAGATATGAGAAGGCATTGCTGAAGTCCAAACAGTTTCACTTGTTTGTTTCATACCTGGGTTCATTTCTTTGTAAGAAATTTCTACCGTTTTGTCATCTACTTTTTTGATTCCTGAGATAGAATCAGCTTTTCCTTCATGGTATTCATCCATACCTACGATATTTTGGAAATCTTCACCATAACGGATACCTGAATAATCTTTGTTACCAATGATTAAGTATGGTTGGATAATATCATCTGCTACTAATGGTTTACCATCTGACCATTTGGCATCTTTAATAATTGTGATTGTAATTTTCTTACCATCAACATCGATATCTTTTTTCGCTACCCCATCCTCTGTTGTCTCAAAGTTACCATTACTTGTAAATAATGATTCATGAGATGGTTGCATAAATTGGTTGTCATAAGCATCCTCATAGAATGTTTCAGAGAACATTCCTTTAAATTGAGTATCCATAACAACGGCTGCTTCTAACGTTCCGCCTTCTTTGGCTTTTTCTTGATTAGAAGTTTTTACTGGGAATTTTGATACATCTTCTGTTTTATCGGCTTTCCCACTAGATTTTTTGTCAGATTTTCCTCCACCACAAGCTGATAACCCGACTGTTACTGCAGCACCAAGTGCTACGACGCTAAATAATTTTTTGTACTTCATTCCTTCATCCCCCTTAGATTTTTTTATCCTAAACGTTGACGTGCATCAGCTGAACGCTTCAATGCTTGACCAACGTAGTTGATACATAACATCATGACAAGAATTAAAATAGACGCTGGCGCCCACACCCATGTCATATCTGATAAAACGACACCATTTGACGCATACCCAATCAATGTACCTAAACTTGGTGTTGATTGTGGTAATCCGAATCCTAAGTATGACAATGTTGTTTCAATCCCGATATTGCCTGCAAAGTTCATCGTCAAATTTGTAATAATTAATGAGCTTAAGTTTGGCATTAACTCACCAAACATAATCTTGAAGTCACTTGTTCCCAATGTTTTTGAGGCACTGATGTAATCACGACGAACTTCAGATAATGTTTTCCCTCTAAAAAGACGTGCTTTAGCTACCCAATAGAAGGCACTCATAATCATAATAAATGAAAACACATTATAGCTTGGAACAATCGTAACAAATACGATAATAATCATTGTAATAGGTAAAATCATAATAAAGTCCACGATTCGCATGATGATACTATCTACCATACCACCATAATATCCTGCTACAATCCCTAAACCTACCCCAATAATAGACGTAATAATCGTGATTGAAAACCCAATAACGACCGAGTTACGAGCGCCAATAATTAATTGTCCAAAGACATCACGACCACCTTCATCAGCACCTAATAGGTAACCATCTCCTGGAGCCGCGTATTTATCTAAAATACTTACTTTCATGACAGCATCTTTATCTAAAACAAGTGCACCGATAAAAATAACTGCAAAGATAATAATTAATAACGCCAATGAAAATAATGCTAATTTATCTTTTTTGAATTCTCGAGCAATCATTTTAAAGCCTGTTGGTGGTGCACTAACAGTCTCTACGTTTGCTACTTTTTTTTCTTTACTCATAATGAGTCTCCTTTCTTAACTAGTTGGTATGTTACTGAATACGAATACGTGGATCGACAATACTCATGACAATATCTGAAATTAAGTTTCCGATAATTGTTACAATACCTAGTATTAATACTATGGCTGTAATCACTGAGTAGTCACGTCCGTTGATCGCATCAATAAACAGTTTACCAATACCTGGATAAGCAAAGGTTTGTTCAATAACAACTGAACCACTGATTAAAGCGGTAATCTCATAACTTAATTGAGCTGCTATTGGTAAAGAAGCATTTCTAAAGATATGGTGTGTAAAGACTTTATTAGTCGGTACACCTTTTGCTCTTGCTGTACGAACGAAATCTAGCTGTTTAGCATCGATAACTTCATTACGTAAGTATTGAATCGTTACAGCTGTTGCAAGTAAAGCTTGCGTAATTGCTGGTAATATCATGTGGTACAAACGACTCATGACATATTGGAATGAGCCAGGCTCTAATCCGCTAGCTACTGAACCAGTTGTTGGGAACCACTCTAAACGGTAACCAAAGATAAACAACATTAGTAACGCGAAGATAAAGATTGGAACAGCAAAGCTGACAAAGTTATAAACGACAACTGCTTTATCAAACCAAGAATTTTGGTAACGACCAGAGAATAAACCTAATGGTAAGGCAATTGCATATGTAATAATCACTGTTAATAATGACAAGTAAATGGTATTTCCAACACGAGAACCAATAATATCACTTACTGGTAATTTGTATAGGAAACTCTGACCAAAGTCACCTTTAAATGCATTCGTTATCCAATCAAAATACTGAACGTACCATGGATTATTTAATCCCGCTGCTTCACGCATTTTGTCAATCGTTGCAGGGTCCATATTTGGATTAATCAATCCAGTAAACGGATCCCCTGGCATAGCTTTTGCTAATAAAAAGATAAACAGACTCAACACAAAAATTTGTGGAATCATCAGTAATACACGTCTTAATATCGTTTTCCACATACTATTGTCCTCCCCCTTCAGTTGTTTTAACTGCTGCCTGATGAGTTGGGCTAATAGTTTTCAAATCATATACACGACCATTTTCATCATAATATTGGCTGTATAAGTCTTGGAAATCTTGTTCAACTTTACGACGCTCTTCTTTATGCTGTTCACGATTTTCAACATCAATCTTAGGAATAGCAGACAGCAAGCGTTTAGTATAAATATGTTGTGGGTTATTATAAATGTCTTCTCTTGTTCCTATTTCAACAAAACGGCCATGATTCATAATCGCAATGTTATCGCACATGTGTTTTACCACACCTAGGTCATGAGAGATAAATAAATAACTTAAATTATACTCTTCCTGAATACGTTTCATGAAGTTCAGTACCTGAGCTTGAACAGATAAGTCAAGAGCTGATACCGGCTCATCGGCAATGATTAATTTAGGATTTGTTGCAACAGCACGCGCAACACCTAAACGTTGTCTTTGACCACCAGAAAATTCATGAGGATATTTATAAAGTGCATCTGTTGGCATCCCAACAATATCTAACAAACTTTGAACACGTTTCTTTTCTTCTTGAACAGATAGGTTTTCAAAATTTCGAATAGGTTCAGCAATAATATCCAATACACGTTTTTTAGGATTTAAACTTGACATAGAATCTTGGAAAATCATTTGAACATCTTTATTATAGCCAATTGATTTTCTAGCTCTTTTCGAGATAACATTGGTATTTTCAAATAAAATTTCTCCAGCTGTGGCTTTTTCTAGCCCTACAATTGTTTTACCAATTGTTGACTTTCCAGAACCAGATTCTCCAACTAAACCGTACGTTTTTCCAGCTTCAATTTGAAAATCAACGCCATCAACAGCATAAACATAATCAACTACTTTGTTTAAAAAGCCTCCACGAATTGGGTAATGCACTTTTAAATCTTTTATTTCTATTAATCCCATTATGCGTCACCTTCTTCTCTAAAGTGGAAATGTTTGTAGCATGTGCATCGAACAAAGTGTCCTGGTTCAACTTCATGCAACGTTGGTTGTTCCTCGTGCTCATCTTCTGGTATCCAAGGAATACGAGCTGCAAATCGACAACCTGTACGTGGCATATTTTTTAATGAAGGAACCACTCCCTCGATAACATGTAATTCAGAGTCATGTGCGTCTTCTTGTGGAATTGAGTTCAGTAACGAGCGTGTATAAGGATGTTGTGGATTAGAGAATAAAACATCAACAGGTGCTTCTTCTACAATTTGACCACCATACATAACAGCAACTCTATCTGCTGTCTCAGCTACTACACCTAAATCGTGAGTAATTAAAATAATACCGGCTTCTGTTTCCTCTTGTAAATCGCCTAATAAGTCTAAAATTTGAGCTTGAATTGTTACATCAAGTGCTGTTGTTGGCTCATCAGCGATAATAATTGGTGGTTTACAAGAAATAGCAATCGCGATAATAACACGTTGTCTCATCCCACCTGACAATTCATGAGGGTATTGCTTTGCCACACGTTCAGGATTAACAATCCCTACTTGGTTTAGCAATTCAATAGCACGAGCAGTTCGTTGTTTTTCATCTAAATCTGTATGATAGAACAACGCTTCGGCAATTTGGTCTCCAATACGCATCAATGGATTCAACGCTGATAACGGATCTTGGAAAATCATCCCGATATCATTTCCTCTAATCTTGTTATAAAGCGTTTCAGATAGACCTACAAGATTTAAATCGTTGTAGATGATATCTCCTGTAATTCTAGTATTTTTTGGATCTTGTAATCCCATTATGGTCATTGCTAATGTACTTTTCCCACAACCTGATTCTCCAACAATTGCTAAAATTTCATTTTTGTCTAATGTAATTGACACGTCATCTACTGCATCATAAAAATTGTCTTTGATTCGAAATCCAGTATGTAAATTTCTCACGTCTAATAATTTGTTGTCAACAAACAATAGAATTCTCCTTTCTTATCTTATTCCCGTACTGATTTTATTTATTCATAAAACTCTTCATTTTTAATAATATCTATATGCTTAACAGATAAAAACTATCAAGATATCTTATAATTATATTAGAAAAGAATCTATTAAGCAATAGTTTTAATAGTAACTAAATTACTTTGAGATTAAAAACAAATGACATGCATCTCATTATAAACCATAACTTCTATAAATTAAAGAAATTTTAGAATTCTTCACAAACATTAATTCAATAAAACACTTTTAATATTAGGTTTTCTTAATATTATTGCAAAATTTCGTCCAATTTTTTATAAAAAACGCACTTTTTTACTAAACGTGCAATCATGGGGGACTTATTCATAGTTAATCAATCGTTTCATAAAAATTCCCCA
Source organism: Vagococcus martis (assembly GCF_002026305.1). NCBI lineage: Bacteria > Bacillati > Bacillota > Bacilli > Lactobacillales > Enterococcaceae > Vagococcus > Vagococcus martis. The sequence continues at coordinate 970,334 of NZ_MVAB01000001.1, forward strand.
TAATTGTCACGTTCTCAGAAATACTTACAAACGCGTTTGGATCAGCCTGTTGCATTGAATGCTGCAACATGGGAATCTGATCACGTGTTAATACCGTTAGTAATACTTTTTGTTCGTTATGAGAAAACGCCCCTTCAGCATCGTTTAAAATTGTAATACCTCGACGCATTCTAGACTGTAACTCATCCACTACGGCTTGCGGTTTTGACGTGATGATCATCACTTGCATTTTCTTTTGTTTAGTGTAGACCATATCAACTACTTTACCATTAACAAAAATTGAAAAAGCACTGTAAAATGAGTAAGGCCAGCCAAATAAATAACCTGATGTTAAAATAATACACGCATTAAAAATAATATTTAATGAGCCTACGTTTCGACCAGTTAATTTTCGAATCGTCATGCTAACGATATCCAATCCTCCTGAAGACAATCCACTACGTAATGCTAAACCAACACCAAGCCCACAAACTCCCCCGCCAAAAATAGCACAGATAATTGGGTCTGTAGATAGAACAGTAATTGGAATAATTTGCACGAAAAAGGCTGTCATAAAGACGGATACCATAGTAAAGACTGTAAATTTTCGGCTTAGCATCTTCCACGCTAAAATAAATAATGGAATATTTAAGCAGTACAATACAACCCCCATAGGCAACTCAACGCCAGATGCTTTTTCAGCTAACGTTACGATAATTTGCCCTAGCCCTGTGATACCACTGGCATAAATATGTCCCGGTCTCCAAAATAAATTCAGTGCAATAGCTTGTAAAATGCCATTAACAACGGCCATCGAAACCTTTTCCATGTAACCGTTATCCACCATATATTCTTTACATGTTTTTAGTTTTTCCACTGGTTGCATCTCCTCGATTTTCTTGACTACTTAACAGAAAACGATTAATCTTCTAACTCAACACTTAGTGATAATTCTTCTAATTGCTCTTTTGAAGCTATACTTGGAGCTGAAGTCATCAAATCAGCAGCTTTACTATTTTTAGGGAAGGCAATCACTTCACGGATATTATCTTTTTTCGCAAGCAACATGACTAAACGATCTAACCCTAAGGCAATTCCTCCATGTGGTGGGAAGCCATAATCTAATGCGTCTAAAAGAAAACCAAATTGAGATTCAGCCGATTCTTTCGTAAATCCTAATGCTTTAAACATCTTCTCTTGTAAATCTCGTTGGTAAATTCTTAAAGAACCCCCTCCAAGCTCATAACCATTTAATACCACATCATAGGCTTTGGCATAAACTTTTTCAGGTGATGTTTCTAATAATTCAATGTCACTTTCTTTTGGCATTGTAAATGGATGATGTGCTGCGACAAAACGGTCTTCTTCTTCAGAGTATTCAAATAATGGCCAATCAACAACCCACAAGAAATTAAATTTATCTGGATCTATTAAGTCTAACTCTTTTCCTAAACGATTTCTTAATGCTCCGAGTGATGCTGCGACAACTGAATCAGTATCTGCACAGAACAATAATAAATCTCCTACTTCAGCATTTGTTGTCTCAATTATTTTGTCACTTGCATCAACTAAAAACTTCGCGATTGGTCCTTTAAGACCATCTTCTTCTACTTTGACCCAAGCTAATCCTTTTGCACCAAATTGCGCTAACCACTCACCTAGCTTATCTAAATCTTTACGTGAATACTTATCTGCAGCTTGTTTAGCATTTAATGCTTTGACAGCTCCACCTGAACTTAAAGCCTGTTGAAACACTTTAAAGTCAACGTCTTTTACTGCTTCTTTCATATCAATTAATTCCATATCAAAACGTGTATCTGGTTTATCACTACCAAATCGATCCATGGCATCATCATACGTCATACGTGGAAATGGTATTGGAATATCCATTCCCATTACTTCTTTCATCACTTTCGATAACATGTTTTCAGTATACGCTTGGATGTCTTCTTCTGTTAAGAAACTTGTTTCAATATCCACTTGAGTGAATTCCGGTTGGCGATCCCCTCGTAGATCTTCATCTCTAAAACAACGAACTACCTGATAATAACGATCAATTCCAGCTCCCATTAACAATTGCTTAGTTGTTTGAGGTGATTGGGGTAACGCGTAAAAATGTCCTGGATGAACTCGTGAAGGAACCAGATAATCTCTTGCCCCTTCTGGTGTCGATTTATTTAAATAAGGTGTCTCCACATCTAAAAAGCCATTATCATTTAAAAATTCGCGAATGACACGTGTTACATGATGTCTTAATTTTAGATTATTTAACATTGATGGACGTCTAATATCCATGTAACGATATGTCATACGCACATCATCACTAATCGTTTGATCGTCTTCAATGACAAATGGTGGTGTCTTTGCTTCATTGTATACGATGATGTCTTCAGCGATAATTTCAACTTTACCTGTCTTCATTCGAGGGTTAATAGCTGAACCTGTTCTCTCTACTACTTTACCTCTCACACCAATCACATATTCACTACGACAAGCGTCTGCAATTTTTAAAGCTTCTTGTGACACTTCAGGATTGAACACTACTTGAACAATTCCCTCTCTATCTCTTAAATCGATAAAGATTAATCCTCCTAAGTCACGGCGCTTTTGCACCCACCCTTTTACTACAACCTCTTGACCTAAATCTTTTTCTGATACTAGGCCACAATATGTTGTTCTTTCCTGCATGATATCTATCTCCTTTTAATCATTTATTCATAAAAAAAAGCCCTTGTTAAATTATAACAAGGACGAATAATTGCTTACACGTGGTACCACCTATTTTTAAAAAGTTTCAAAAAACTTTTTCTCTAAACGATATAACGCTCGTTAGCGGGATATATTACTACCCATCTCCAGAGTGTCTGTCCTCTTTAAATGAATGATTTCACCAAATTCATTCTCTCTTTTTTGTAAAAAAGGCACGTCTCCTTCATCGATACTCATCTTTAAAATACTAAAAATTGTACAAAAAGTCAAGATATAATAGGGTAACTCACTACTCAACTTCTAAAATTTTTGCTATAATATCTCTTATCAACTAATCAATGAGGTAAACCATGTGAAAAACACAAACTCAATAAATCGCACGATAAAAATGTTTATCATTAATATTTTAGTTGTTGCTTTGGTTTTTATCGGCTTTAATTATATGCGAGGGAATAGCCAAATTGCCACTGTGGGAACAACTGCTTTAAATGTCCGTGAAAAACCTGATGCTTATTCTTCTGTTATTACCCAGGTCCATAAAGAAGATAAAGTCACTATTACAGATGAAAAAAATGATTGGTATAAAATACAAACAGCTGATAAAACAGTTGGGTGGGTACCTAATTGGCTATTATTTGATGGTACTAGTGGTCCATATACTAACTTAACTGCTTCCGTTGCTAAACGAAATACAGAACTAAAAAAAGATAACTCAGAAAGCAGTGAGGTAATCAAAACGTTAAAAAAGAATGAACACGTGAACGCGACTCTTGAGCTAAATGGTTGGGTACGTGTTTATAGTGACGGAAAATATGGTTGGGTGCCAAGTGATAGCTTAATCATCCAAAAAAATCGGGACAATAAATACAAAGAAAATCAAGTGCTTCATGTCGCCACTACTTCTGCTTACTTAATGAGCAATAACTCAACATCAAGTAATAAAGGTGATTTTTTAAAATATGGTGCTACTTTAACGTATTTATCTGAGACAGAGGATGGGTGGATGAAAGTTAAAACCAAAGATGGTAAAACTGGATTCTTAAATTCTTGGCAAGTCACTTCTCGTAAGATATCCAGTAAGGAAGAAAAACCAGGTATTCCAATGCCTGAATTTACGGTTATGTTAGATCCTGGACACGGTGGAGACGATCCAGGTGCACAAACAAATGATGGAGAAACTTTAGAAAAAGAAGTAACGCTAAAAACGGCCTTAGCAGTTCGAAAAGAACTCCAATCTCATGGGTTTAATGTTTTAATGACACGTGATACAGATAAATTTGTTTCCTTGACTGATATAGGAAAAATAAGTTCCTCTAGTCAAGCAAATGCTTTTATCAGTTTTCATTATGATTCAAGTGCACAAGCTAATACAGCTTCTGGAACAACCACATTCTACCGAAAAGACAGTGGTAAACCACTTGCTCAAGCTATTAACGATAGCATTGCGAACATTTTGCCTCTAGAAAACAGAGGCTTTGGTAACCAAGATTATCAAGTACTGCGTGAAAATTCAAAGCCTGCTGTCTTGTTAGAGTTAGGTTACATCAATAATGATTATGATGCTGCTTACATAAAAAATAAAAATTATCATCAAAAAGTGGCAGATTCTGTCTACGATGGACTAATGGTTTATATAGAAGAAAAAAGTAGTAAGGGTGCTGAAAATTAAACAAGTATCAAACAACTTTAACACTTAGTTGTTTGATACTTTTTGTTTTTTTATTGAATCGTTACTGTTACAGTACGTCTTCCCCAGTTTCTACACTCATCAATTGTATTAAAATGAACATCAATAATATTGCCTCTGATAGCTCCACCAGTATCTCCAGCTACCGCAAATCCATAACCAGATACTTCAACTAATGAATTTAAAGGAATGACACTTGGATCAACCGCAATCACGCGAGAATTTTTTCTTAAATCAATTCCTGTTGCTGTGTATGGTGTTAATCCTGCTTCTGTATAAGAATAAGCTGTCGATTGCATCGTTAAGGTACGTCCATTACCACTTGATGCTGGTTTCTCTGTTGAGACAGGGGTACTAACAGTTGCTCCACTCGATGCTGATTGAGTGTTATTTGAAGTGTTGCTATTTCCGTTAGATTCTGTTGAAACAGGGGTTGTTCCCTCTTTTTTCAATTCTTCTGCTTTTTTTGCCATCTCTTTTTCTTTCGCAGCTTGTGCTTCTTTTATCACTCGCTCTTCAGATAATTTTTTTAATGTGGCTTCATTATTAGCTAATTCTTTCTTCAAATCACTAACTTGAGATTCTAGAGCGGCTTTATCGTTTTCAATTTTAGTTTGTTTTTCAACTAAAATTTGTTGATCCATAACTAATTCTTCTCGTAATCTCTCTAATTTATCTTTATCTGTTTCTAGGGTTTCGATTTTTGATTTTTCCGCTGTTTGTAAAACTGTCATAGCAACCGCACGATTAACAAAATCAGAGACACTATTAGCATTTAACAACGTATCAACCATTGTTGAGCTTTGCTCGTTGGTTTGGATTGTTTTCATACGAGAGGCAACCATCTCTTTGCGTTTTTCCATACTGCGTTTTGTTTTTTCGATTTGTTGTTGTGTTGTTAAAATTTTTGATTCAGTATCCAACACATCTGATTTTAAATTTTCTAAATCTCTATAATTTTTATTTACATTATCAAGTGCACTATCGATTTTTTCACTAATCTCAACACTTTGTTTTTTCACGTCTTCTTCTTTCGTTGCTGCAAACAACGAAACTGGCATGCTTGTTAGCATGACAAAGCACAATAGACCAGTTATAGTTTTCCTATAATTCAACAATCGCCAACACCTTTCAATTCATAACGTTCACTTTTTATCTTTCCTAATTATACAAGAATGACTCTTGCTTAATATGACATTCTCTTTACAAATTATTACAAATTAGGGTATTGTATTATATAAATGTAATAGTAAGGAGTGGTTTGATGACAAATATATACTTTGCTAGTCCCTTATTCTCAACAATGGAAAAACATTACAACGAGTGGCTTGTAAAACAAATCAGAGAATCTTACAAAGAGGTCTCTTTGTATTTACCTCAAGAACAAATGGAGATAAATGATAAAAATAGTTATGCAGATTCAAAAATGATTGCAACTTATGATACAAATGCTCTATTAAATAGCGATTTAATGATTGCTGTTCTTGATGGTCAAAGCATAGATGTTGGTGTAGCAACAGAAATCGGCGTGGCTTATCAAGCTGGCATCCCAATAATCGGTTTGTTCACAGACAGTAGACAACAAGGTGCTGATAATCAGCAAAAAATAACAGCATTGCAAGATGTAGCAGAGTCTCAATTCCCTTATGTTAACCTTTACACGATTGGGTTAATTAAATTAAATGGCGTCGTGGTTAATTCTGAAGAAGTGTTATTAAAAACTATCGCCACATACATCTAATTTAGCGAGCATCTTTTACCATATTTGGGTATAGGATGTTCGCTAAAATCATGTTAACCTAATTAAAGAAAGGAAGTGCTCAACTTGTCTGTATTTTCTTATGCTAAAAAATATAAAAAACAATTAATACTTGGTCCTGCTTTTAAATTAATGGAAGCAATCTTCGAATTAACACTCCCTCTATTTATGGCTTATTTAATTGATTCAGGGATTCGAGAACAAAATATATCAGTGGTCTACGCTGCTACTTTATACATGTTAGCTTTGTCTATACTTGGACTTTTATGTGTTCTAGTTTGCCAATATTATGCAGCTGTTGCGTCTCAAGGTTTTGGAACAGAATTACGTTTAGCTATTGTAAAAAAAATCACGCAGTTTTCTCATACTGAAATTGATGAATTTGGACCTGACACATTTTTAACTAGAACCATTAACGACGTCAATCAATTACAACTAGCCTTAGCCATGCTCATCCGTCTAGTTATTCGTGCACCATTCCTTAGTATTGGCTCTATCGTAATGGCTTTTACCATCAATACATCAATGGGATTTATTTTTTTATTAACTGTTCCTATTTTTTCATTTATTCTATACATTTTAATGAGCAAAACCGTACCAAAATACCAACAAGTGTTATCATCCATTGATGAATTAAATACTGTTACTAGCGAACAACTTACCGGTGTCAAAGTTATTCGTGCCTTTGCCAATGAAAAAAAAATGGAGGATAAGTCAGCGAAGGTCAGCGAAAAGTTAGCCAATCGCTACATTGATATGACAAAACTATCTGCTCTTATGTCTCCCCTAACCTTGTTTATGACAAATATGATTATTGCTTTAATCTTATGGGTTGGTGATATTAATGTATCTGTCGGACAACTTCAAACAGGAGATATTGTAGCTTTAATCAACTACATGCTACAACTGCTAGCTGCCTTAATTGTTGTAGCAAATTTAGTGACCATTTTCGTACGAGCTTTTTCAGCTAAAAAACGGGTCGAGGAAATACTTAATACAACACCGAAAGTTCAAACACAACCTCTAGATAAAGTATTACCATTGGAATCAGAAAACACGTTATCTTTTCAAGATGTATCCTTTCATTACCCTAGTTCATCTCAAGACGTGTTAAGAAAGATTCAATTTGATTTAAAAAAAGGGACACAACTTGGGATTGTTGGACCTACTGGAAGTGGTAAGACAACGTTAATTGAATTAATTCAAAAATTTTATCTTCCAACTGACGGGACTATTCTCTTAGATAATATGAATCTACTTGATTTAACCACAGGAGAAGTCAGAGAATCTATCGGTTATGTATCACAAAAAAGTGTCATTTTTTCAGGAACGATTGAGAGTAACTTAAAAATGGGATTCCCAAATGCAACGGAAAAAGATTGTTGGAGAGCACTAGAGTGGGCTGACTGTTTAGAGTTCGTTGATGACTTAAGTATGCCAACTGCTGAAAACGGGACAAATTTTTCAGGAGGCCAAAGACAACGTTTGGCAATTGCCAGAGCGTTGATTTCTCAACCGAGTATTATGATTTTAGATGATGCTCTAAGTGCTTTAGATTATAAAACGGATTTAGCTATTCGACAAACGTTAGCAAGACTTGATTTTATCAAAAATAGCATTATCGTGTCGCAACGCATCTCTTCTGTTAAAGAAGCAGACCATTTACTAGTCTTAAATCAAGGTGAAATCGTCGCTCAAGGAACGCATCAAAACTTGATGAAGCAATCAAAATTTTACCAACAAATTGTGACATCTCAAGAAAAGGAGGATAACTAAATGTTTAAACAAACACTTTCAACTTTCTCTCCTTATCTAAAGCCTTTCAAAAAAGCGATTATCTTAAATGCTGGTTTGAGTTTTCTGTACGGCCTAAGTAGTGTGTTGGTCACCATGTATATTGGTAAAGCGATTGATAGTATGACGCTATCATCTAAGAGGGGGTTAGTAACACAGATTTTTCTCATTATCGTTTTGACTTGTCTAGCGGCGAGTAGTTTTTATTTCTTACAGCGAATCAGCCAGCATATCGCCTATACTTCTATGGAGGAAGTAAGAAAAAAAGGATACCATAAGCTAAATAAATTACCGATAAATTATTTTGATACACATTCACATGGTGACACGATGAACCGATTTAGTACAGATTTAGATTATATTTCAGAAGCTCTACTGGCTTTATTTAATCAACTATTTCCAAGCATAACGATTATCATCGTGGCCCTAGGTATCATGCTATCTTTAAACGTTATATTAACTGGTGTGATTCTCTTGATAACAGCAGGTATGTTTCTAGTTAATGTGATGATAGCAAAAAAAGGACAGCGATATTTCAACGCACAACAACAATTACTAGGAAAAATGTCTGGCTATATCAATGAACAATTTAGCCATTTAAAAACAATTAAGTCATATGAATATGAAGAAACCGTTATTCAACAATTCCAAGACATGAATCTTGAATTGCAACAAACTGGGCAACAAGCACAATTCATTTCTTCTCTGACAAATCCTTTATCTCGTTTTATCGATCACATGGGCTATTTATTAATTGGTTTAGTGAGTGGGCTACTTATTGTTAATATTTCATTACCATTATCTTTAGGAATGTTATCTAGTTTTATTATTTATTCAGGACAGTTTTCAAAACCATTAATTGAACTATCAAGTATCACAACGCAACTCCAAACAGCTTTTTCGAGTATTAAACGTATCAACGACTTACTAGATGAACCAGAAGAAGAAACATACGTCAAAAAACTAACTCATCCTTTCACACCTATTGGAAATGTAGCCTTTTCGCATGTGTACTTCTCATATGATCCAGCATCACCATTAATTGAAGATTTCAATTTAACTGTTAAAAAAGGACAAACAGTGGCGATTGTAGGGAAAACAGGAGCAGGTAAATCGACCTTAGTTAATCTTTTAATGAATTTTTATCCGTTAGATAAAGGCGTTATTACGATTGATTCCGTCCCAATCACTGATATACCAAAAGATGAATTGCGACGCTCATTTGGAATGGTGTTACAAGAAACTTGGTTATTCCAAGGTACTATTTGGGACAATCTAACGTTTGGTAACACACAAGCAACAAAACAAGATGTGGTAAAAGCCTGTGAAGAAGCAAATATCTATCACTTTATTCAACAATTGCCTCATGGATTTGATACGATGATTGGGCAATCAGGTGTTTTATTATCTGAAGGACAAAAACAATTATTTACGATAGCAAGAACGATGATTAGTAAACCTCCTATGCTTATACTAGATGAGGCCACAAGTTCTATTGATACCTTGACAGAACAACATATCCAAACAGCTTTTGATAACATGATGTCAGGAAAAACTAGTTTTATCATCGCTCATCGTCTATCAACAATAAAAAAAGCAGATATTATTCTTGTGATGGATAAAGGAAAAATCATCGAAACAGGAACTCACGACTCCTTATTAAAAAATAAAGATGGTGCTTATTCTAGTCTCTACCATTCCCAATTTAGTCATTAGTATTATGAATTTTGAGTATGCTTGAACATTCATTTTAAAAAAATAAAAAACGGGCTATGATTCTCTGATAAATTATCAGAAAACCATAGCCCGAAAATCATAATATTAATAAAATTTAATATTACTGCATAACTAAACTAACTAGTTTTTAAAAGTATAATTTAAATAACTAGTTAATCCAGTAAGACTTATGGATTAACTTTTATTCTCCCATAACCATTATATGACATTTTCTATCTCTTACTCTGTTTTGATCAAAATCTATGAAATAGATATAACCAACTGTCCCTATTTGTAACTTTTTGTTTTTTAAAACGAAACTTTCACTTGCCCCAAAGAATGATGCACGAATATGTGCATCACCATTCAAGATGGTACCAGGATCACTAGGGTAGTTCGGATCATTTAATGACATTAAAAACTCTAAATGTTCAGGTCCTGGATAACGATAATCAGTATTTTCACTCAATTCTCTTGGAATGATTTTATCTAGTATTCTATTTAAATCAACTTGTAGATATTCATCTCCATTAAAATCTTTATCATGAACATACTCTTCAAAAATAACTGAACATGTTGTATGTGGTGATTGAACAATACATACCCCATTTTCAATACCTGAATCCTCTACAATACTTTTTATCTGTTCAGTTATATTATGGTAGGTAACACGACTTCCATTTGACGTCAAGACTAACTCATCAGTATATACTGTCATATTATTTTTCCTCTCTATAATTTACTAACTCAATTAGCATGGATTCAAGCATTTCAATTGGATTTTCTGCTCCAATAATACCACTAGTTCCACCGGTAGCATCTGCTCCAGACTCTAAAGCCTTTCTAACATCTTCTGGAGAACTAATTCCTGCTGCTTGCAATACCTTTATGTTTGGATTACTTTCTCTAACCGCATCATTTGTTTGTCGCATATAATCTATACTACTAGATTGTCCTGTCCCTATTAATTCAGTTGGTTCACATATCATAATATCGGGATTTAAAATAGATATAGCTTTTGCTTCAGCAATTGAATCGGCACAGACAATCGTCAGAATACCTAATTCATCTGCTCGCTTCATTATTTCTACTAATTCATTTACTTTAACTGGATGTTCTGCATGATTTAAAAAAGTCGCTTGCACACCACTTTCAACCAATGATTCTGGTAAAATATATCCCATACCTCTACCAGGTACTAAAGAATCCATGTGCTGAGTCGTTATAATCAATTTCTTTGTTGCTTGACTTATTCTATAACAATCAGCATATTGTGCTGTAAACAGAATGTCTACATCATACTTTTCAGATAGTTTATCTGCCTCTAATGCTAACTCTAATGATTTTTCACCATATAGATATGCTTTAGGATTTACAACAAAAAACGGACTTCTTAACTGTTTTTTCATATAGATACCTCCATTGTATGAAACACATCAAAATAATGCTCTAACGTCTGGCTCATTGCATGGTTTGCTTCTTTTTTTAATTGAATATAGTCAGTAGGTTGACACTTCTCTATTTCATTCATTGCTGATGTTAGAAAATCTGTAAAAATATTAATCTTACTCATTCCCCCAGTAGCGCATCTTTCTAAATTGTAATCACCTGATGAAGATCCGCCATGCAATACTAACGGTGTACTTATGTTTTCTCTGATTTCGTTTAATCTTCCGAAATTAATTTTTGGTTCACCATTATAAAATCCATGTGCAGTACCTATAGATATAGCTAATGAGTCTACTTGAGTTTCTATAACAAATTGTTTGGCATCTGATAATTCTGTATAAATACTATCTGTTTTTTCAGAAGTTTCATAATTAACACCAGATCCGACATGTCCTATTTCTGCTTCCACTGATATACCCTTAGGTCGTGCGATTTCTACAACTTTTTTTGTTTTTTTGATATTTTCCGACAGACTATCTTTAGAAGCATCTATCATTACTGATGAAAATCCTAAATCAATAGCTTTTTCTATAACAGAAAATGTTTCCCCATGATCTAAATGCAAAACAACTGGCATAGTGCTTTTTTTTGCCAAGTACTTCCCAATCAAAGCAGCTTCGTCTAATGACATCATCTCCATATGAGATTCGGCAAAAGCTAATATCAATGGTTTTTTCAATTTCTCAGCAGTTTCTACATAACTTCTCGCAGAATCTAAGTCAATGAAATTAGTTGCTGGTATTGCAAATTTTCTTTCTTGAGATACCCTGAATAATTCTTTAGAATTGACTAACACTAAATCCCCTCCTATGAATTAATTTGTCTATCTATTTCCTCAAACATTGCTTCTGTGCCAACTCCGGTAAGTAGAGGTATTCCCATAATCACTTTATCTTTAATATTCTCTGGAACAACCGTTGTACTAATAACAACATCATAATCATCTATTTTATTAACCTCATCAGCTATCTTTGATTGATAAAGTTTTATGTCTGTATAACCTTTTTCTTTTAACCAATCTTTTACTTTATTTGTTACTATTGTTGACGTTGCTACTCCAGTTCCACACATAATTAATAATTTTTTCATACTAAACCATCTCACCTTTCTTTTTGGGCAATACTTTATTTACATAAATCAATCCGGCTAATACTATTACTCCAATGATTGCTAGGCCACCCCAGCTTAGGAGTTTTGTTAATCCAACATACATCCAAGTTGTCCATAATCCACCTTCAGCTAATGCTGTAATCATAGAATTACCTTGTAAATCAAAATTCGCTGCTTTTGCAGAACTTGTTACTAATGGTGCTACCCATGAAGTAACATATAAGATAGTCACCATATAAATTGAACCACCAATAACTGTTCTAATAATATTTCCGCCAAAAACTGCTGCCATTAAACAAATTAAAAATGGAATAGTTGCTAAATCACCAAATGGCAATGTTGTATTACCTGGTAAAATTACTGCTAATAAAATAGTGATTGGAACTAATAATAATGAAGATGATAAAACTGCTGGATGTCCTACTGATAGTGCTGCATCCATTCCTATATATAACTCTCTTCCAGGGAATTTCTTTTGAACAAAAGTATTCGCAGATTCTGAGATAGGTGTTAACCCTTCCATTAATAACGCTACCATTTTCGGCATTAATACCATAACTGCTGACGTTTTTACTGCCAATTGCCCAACTCCTGCAACATCATAGCCAGCTAATAGACCCATAACTAATCCAATCATGAATCCCATGACAGTCGAATCTCCAAAAACACCAAATTTCTTTTGAATCGTTTCTGGATCCGCTTTCCAATTTTTCAAACCAGGTGTTCGATCAAATAACCAGTTCAACGGAATCGCAAATATAAAACCTGGCGCTGCTGTTCCATGTGGGAAAGTTATGTTTGGGAATCCATAAAATTTATTAATCACTGGACCCAAAATATCCCCAAATAACAGCATCATCATTATATAGATAACGGTTGCGAAAATCCCAATCGCAAAATTTCCAGTTAAAGCATATACTAAAGAAGAAACAAACGCTGCATGCCAAATATTCCAAATATCAACATTTAATGTTTTAGTCAGTCCTAAAACTATTAGTAAAATATTTAACCCCACTCCAATTGGAATAGCTAAACTTCCTAATACCGTTCCATAAGAAATTGCTGCTGCTGCTGGCCACCCTACATCAATAGTAGTTAAATTCAATCCAAATCTTTCAACCATTTGTTGTGCTGCTGGCCCTAAGCTGCCTCCAAGTAAATCAATTACTAAATTTAATCCTACAAATCCTACCCCTACCATCAACGCAGAAGTAAAAGCTTTGCCTGGTTTAGTCCCTAGAATAATACCGAAAATTAAAATTAAAATAGGTAAAACAACTATTGAACCTAAATCAACAAACCATTGTAATGCGTTTAACATGTGATTTCCTCCTTTTATATTAAGATTTGTTGTTTCATAATTAATAAAAATTCTTCTTCTTCCACTACATTCAATAAACTTTCCATCACTTGTTCATTCTGAAACATCGTAATAAGTTGTTGTAGCATACTTAATTGCTCATGAGCTTCTTTTAAAGCCAACATAAAAATCATGTTTACTTCTACTTCATTATCTAATGTTCCCATTTCATTAAAAATAACTGGTTTATTTAATTTTAAAAAACCTAGTTGTGATTTATTAACAAACTCGCTATCAGTATGTGGAATAGCTACTCCATACCCATTTATTGATAACCCTGTAGGATAAACGGATTCTCTTTTTAAAATATTTTCATAAAAATCTGCTGTTACTAATCCTTTTTCTTGTAATAATAAAGATAAAATTTCTAATCCTTCTTCTCTATTACTCACTTCTTGATTTAAAACTATTATCCTTTCATCAAAAAACACTTTATTCATCCCCTCTACTTTGTTAAGCAATCTTTAAATTCCTTCTTACATTTAGATTCTATTAATTGATTTAATTTTTTTTGATTTTTAAACAAATCATAAAGCGTAGCAATAATATTTTTAGCCTGTCCCATATCGTCTTCTGATATTAAAACCAAACACACAATTTGTATATCCAACATATTCCATTTGATAGGTTTCGCTAGCGTTAAAAATACTATTTTAGTTTCCTTAACAGTTCGAGGGTCTGCGTGAGGAAATGCTACTCCTATATCCATCTCAGTACTTCCGTTTATCTCCCTTTGAAATAATGTTTCTCTAAAACTATTAGTTACCTTATCAGCATTTTCTAATTCATTAGAAAGAAAAGTCAAAATCTCTTCCTTGTTATCAAAATTCTTTCTTAGATATACATACTGATTATCTGAATAAGTTATCAATAAATCTTTATTTAAATTACTTTCTGACGAAAAATTTTGTTCAAATTGATCAATTGTTGAAATTCTTGAAGTAATACTTGATATTTCTTCATTTGAAGGTAACGGTGATACGAAAATAACTGGTACATTACTTGATACTTCTCTATCCAACGAAACAGTAGATATAATTAAATCTATTTGTTCTAAATCATATGACTTAAGCGCTCTCTCATCAGAAACTTCTAAAATAATCCTATTTGAAATATTTCTCTCAATTCTATTTAAAATCAACTCAGATGTTACAAAACCAAAGGAACAAACTATCAGTACATGTTTTGTGATTTCTATTTTTTCATATGCTAGCTGAAAATGAATAGTTAAAAAACCGATTTCATCCTCAGGTAAACTCACATCAAGTGATTCTTCGAGCCCAACCGTTGCATATTGGACTAAGCTATACATTGTTGAATACTGCTTTTTTATATTTTGTAACAATGGATTTCTTATATATACGCCAGTTTTTAACCTGTGTATCATAGGAACAATATGAGATATTAAAGACTTAATTAATAAATCATCTGTAGATAAATCTACCTTTAGCCAATAGTTCATTTGGCTTATCATTGAAATCACTTGATGTCTAAAATATTCATCAGCGTTATTGTTAATAGAGAATGGTTGTATACCATGAGAAAATAAACTAGAGCTTAAATAGTACGTATCATCAGTGCTAAAAAATATTCCTAAATCGTTATTAATCTTTTCTATTAAAGATAAGCTACTCATATATAATTCCATCGTTTGTATTTCAGAAAACATCATTTTCTTTTTCTCTTCCAAGTGATACCCTAATCTAACTCTAGAAATAAATACTAAAAGAGATATTTTTAAGGATTCTTTCATGTAATTACTAAGAGTTAGCTTATTAACTGAGATAATATCTTCAATATAGAATTCAACTTTTCGTATTAACTGATCATCAAATATAAAATTTAGCTTGTCTATAGACCATATATCATCTTTTTGAAAATTCTTAATATAGTTTATAGCAATATTTTGTATCACCGATTCATCCGCTTGTTCTAAATCATAGATATTGACCTGTTTATTTTTAAAATAACTTACGATTTCATCTATATCATTTTTAATTGTCTGAGCACTGACATAAAATTTTTCAGCATACTGAGAATAAGTATTCTTTTCCTCAGAAAACAACTCATAACCTAGAATAGATAGTTTCCTATTTTCCGTTGTATAAGCATTTTCTATCCAACTAACTTTATAGAGTGCTAATTGATTTAATTTCGAAATATCTTCTTCATTTAATTCTAATTTAATACCTTTTCTTGGTTTCTTTATCAACTTTGCTTCTATATGTAAAGATTTAAAAAGAAAGTCTATATTATCTAAATCACCATATATTGTTTTAGTCGATACAGACAACTGATCCTTAAAAAAAGATGCAGGTTGAAAATCATTTTGTTTTATTAATAAGTGTAATAACTTCTTCTCCCTTTTTTTTAACATTTTACAAACACCTCCGGAAGCGCTTCCTATACTTACAATTTACTCTATTAACTACCCGTAGTAAATCAACTATTAGTTCTACATTAATGTGGAACTTATTCAAATATAAACATGTATAAGGTTCTTTAAATAAATAACTAAATTAATACAATATATTAAATATAACATCATTGACTCAAACAATAATCATTTGGCTTGTTATTTTCCCTTATTTCTATATAATAACTTCAAGATGTATCTTTTATATACAATCTAAGTCAAACACTATTAAGTTATATGCTGCCTATACCTATACCTAAACCCGAAATCATCCTAACTATCCGTCTCAAAAAACACTTATAAAATAACAAAAAGAAGACTTAAAAAATCTAAGTCTTCTTTTCTTAATATCAATTAATATTATTTTAGTGTCTTCACTTTGGCTTCTACTTTTTTGACTGAATCTAATGCTAGCATTAATCCGATTGTTTCAGCCTCATTGGATTTTTCAAAAACAGTAATTTCATAAGCATCACCTAAAGCGGTCCATCTGTTTCGCACTTTAGACACCTTACGATAACCTGACATCACATCGAAGTCCATTGACCACCAATCGTCATGCACTTCTAAACCATCACTAGTTATCTGAAAAGACATTTTAGAAATTGAATCTGATTGTGCGACTGTAAATATAATGCGTTCACCAACGACCACATCTAAGCAAGGTAATGTTGACCCAATGTGTCTTTCCACACGCACAAATTCTTCTCGTCTATCATCATAAACCTTATAACAAGTCAATCCATCGTCTTCAAAACACTCAATGGTATAAATTTTATCCCCGTTTCTAGTGATAATTTCCTTCTTGTTTTCATTAGTATAATCATCTTTTAACATAAATAGTTGACGCATAAACGTGCACCTCTTTAATAGTTTATTATACCAATCAAATAATTCCCCGTAACGATTACTTTTCGTCCAACTACACAAATTTCAATACATCTTTTATTAAATCTACTTTATATGTATATTTTCTATCTGATGTCTCTGATCCATTACTAAACCAAATCGAATCAATCCCTACTCGTTTAGCTCCTTCAATATCTGATGACAGACTATCTCCAATCATAACAACAGTTGACAAGTCTTTTATCCTAGCGTCATTAAAGATATAATCAAAAAAACGAACATCAGGCTTTTCAAATCCTACTTCTTCAGAAATATATAAAGCATCAAATAAATCACTCAAACCTGCACTAGCCAAACGCTTTCTTTGTGTTTGACCAACACCATTTGTTCCTGCAAATACTGTATAACCATTTGATTTTAGTTCTCTTAATAAATCAATGGCTCCATCCATCACATCATTTCTTTCTTCAAGAAAACTGCGATATTGTTTATCAACCAATACGCCATCAACCACAATGTTATTTGCTAAAAAGAATCGTTTAAAACGCTCCTTTAAAACAACATCCTTACTGATTTTACCATCTTCTAATTGGTCCCACAAGTCGTGATTAATCTCTTTATATTGATTAAACGTTTTTTCATTAAAAACTACGCCATAAGTAGCGAATACTTTTTGGAGTGCATAATATTCTGATCGACTAAAATCAAGTAACGTATTATCAATATCAAATATAACATACTGATATTTTTTCATGTATACCCTCCTTTTTTCTTACTACTATAATTTATAACATAAAAAAAAGCAGCGTGTCCATATACACTCTGCTTTTTGTATGATTTTTTTATGAAGCAAATTTAACCAATTGCTTTTGTATAACTTTTACATTAGCTAACCAATAAGTTCCAATAACATGGACAACCAATAAAATCAGAGAACTCACAATACGGCTTGGAATGTTTGCCACAATACCTGGACCATACATTAAGTATAACCAAAACGTATTCATTCCTAAGTTTACAACTAGCGTCACCATCACATTGACTGTAATAATGCGTTTTAGTGTCATTTCTTTTTTATAGTAGAATAATCCATATAAAAAGGCTGACAAAAAGGCTGACAACGTAAATCCTGGGAAAAATCCTGCTGTCACTGGAAATAATGTAATCCCAATAAAGTCAGCTAAGGCATTTCCTATCCCTGCCACAAGTGGCGAGAACATCATACACATCAACACAACCGCTACAAACGTAAAACTAATACGAACAAACGGTGTTTGAATCGAAATAAATCGTGTTAATACGATTTGCAATCCCATTAATACCCCCATCAATGCGATCGACTTTGGTGTAAAATCATTTTTGCTCATTCTAGCATCTCCTTTTATTTAGAGTTGCTACATCCATTATGCAGCGAATGCAGAAATAAGGCCGCAAGCACTCCACTTGTACTTTTCGTCCACTAAGCAACATCCCATCCTAGTGGCACTTGACGCTATATTTCCTACTCTGTTAATTGTTTTACACATCGTACTATATCATAATGAAAAAAAATTACAATAAAGACTATCGTAGTCAAATTTTCGCCAAATTCTCTAACTCTTTAAACAGTAACATCGCAGTGCTTTTATTTGTTGCTAGAGGGATTTCATAGACATCGCTTAGACGAATCAACGCTGTGACGTCCGGTTCATGTGGTTGGGCTGTTAATGGATCTCTTAGAAAAATAATCATATCCATCTCGCCTTCTGAAACACGTGCTCCTATCTGTTGGTCTCCTCCTAAAGGCCCTGATTTAAATCGGTGAACATTTAAATTCGTTGCTTCTTGAATTCTAAGTCCTGTAGTACCTGTGGCAAATAATTCATGTCTACTTAATACTTGCTCAAATTTTTTGGTTAGTTCAACCATTTCTTTTTTCTTTTTATCGTGTGCTATCAGTGCTATTTTCATTTTTTTCTCTCCTTTTCGTCATATTGCCCAAAAATCTAGGCAAATTTACATTGTAAGCGTATTACTCAATTCATTATACTGTATTTAATAAAACAAATGAAAGAAGGAAATACACTATGGTAGAAATTGCTTTAAAACACATTTATAAAAAATATGATGGAAACCCTAATTACTCAGTAACTGATTTTAATTTACATATTGAAGACCGTGAATTTATTGTATTTGTCGGGCCTTCTGGTTGTGGTAAATCCACTACTTTACGTATGGTAGCTGGTCTTGAAGATATTTCAGAAGGTGAACTTTGGATTGGTGACAAATTAGTCAATGACGTTGCACCAAAAGACCGTGATATCGCAATGGTTTTCCAAAACTATGCGTTATACCCTCATATGACTGTCTACGATAATATGGCATTTGGTTTAAAACTTCGTAAATATGACAAAGAAGAAATCAGAAAACGTGTAGAAAACGCTGGTGAAATTCTTGGTTTAACAGATTACTTACAACGAAAACCCGCTGCTTTATCAGGCGGACAACGACAACGTGTGGCATTAGGTCGTGCGATTGTGCGTGATGCGAAAGTATTCTTGATGGATGAGCCATTATCAAACTTAGATGCAAAACTTCGTGTGGCAATGCGTGCAGAAATCGCAAAACTTCATCGTCGTTTAGAAACAACCACTATTTATGTTACCCATGACCAAACTGAAGCGATGACCATGGCGGATCGCATTGTTATCATGAAGGATGGTTTCATCCAACAAATTGGGACACCAAAAGAAGTGTATGATACTCCTAATAATGTTTTTGTTGCCGGTTTTATTGGTTCACCTGCTATGAATTTATTTAACGTTGAATTAACAGATAATGGTCATATAACTGATGGTCATGATTTAAACGTTAAGTTGCCTGAAGGAAAATTCAAAGTATTACGGGAACAAGGATATGTTAATAAACCATTAATCTTTGGTATCCGTCCAGAAGACATTCATAGTGAATTATTAGCCAAAGAAGCTTCACCAAATAGCATCATTAATTCTGAAGTTGTGGTATCAGAATTACTCGGTGCTGAAACCATGCTTTATACCAAAACGGGTGAAACAGAGTTCATATCAAAAGTGGATGCCCGATCAACTTATCGTCCAGGAGAAGTGATTGAATTAGCCTTCAATTTAAACAAAGCTCACTTCTTTGACCCACAAACAGAACAAGTTATTAGATAATATATAATAAAGACCAAATTTTCATTTGATAGAAAATTTGGTCTTTTATTATTTATTTTTTGCTGCTAAGTAAACTGGAAACGAAAATCTTGTCCCTATTTTTTGAGCAATCATATACGCAATAGAAAAATCAATCAAACTATGGACAAATCCACCTACTCCAACCAACAAAATGACTGATTGGAAGAATCCCATTGTATAACTTGCTTCACCTAACCCATCTGTCATAAAGAAGACTGTGACAATCAGCGTTTCAAATAAAGCATGGATTAACCCTAATACCACATTGAAGACAACCATTTTTTTAGGTGAGTAAATGATATTGGGTCTTTTTTGTAAATAAAGTGCACCAAAAAAAGCAAAAATCACATGCGATAGTGCCCTCATTCCAATAATAAATGGCGTTGTCATAAAGAAACCAAAAGCCGTTCCTAACGCAACCAGCACTGCAACTAATGGCGAAACGAACATTGCTAACATAACTGGAACATGACTAGCTAATGTATACGATGCTGGACCAATCACAATTCTCACTGGCATAATCATTGGAATCATAATCCCTAAGGCAATCAAAAACGCTGCATACGTCATCATTTGTACCGAATTCTTTTTCATTTTTTTCTCTCCGTTTATCATTTATTTATATGATAAACAATGCACAAATTATTGTCAATGAACAATCATTACCGTAATTTTATTTTTTATTCGTGATTAATGCGTTTGATAGTTTACCAAATTCTTCAATACTTAATGTTTCACCACGACGTTTTGGATCAATACCACATTCATCAAGTGATGTTTGTAACCAGTATTTAGTGTCCTCATCTTTTCCAAAATGACTCGTTAAATTATTCCATAATGTTTTACGACGCTGTGTAAACGAAGCACGTGTTAATTCAAAAAAGAATGTTTCATCTATGACATCAACAATTGGTTTATCTCTTTTTTCTAACTTAATAATCGCTGAATCCACATTTGGCTGTGGGACAAAAGCTGTTTTAGGCACGATAAATGCAAGTTTTGCTTCCATATAGAATTGCACTGCGATTGATAGCGATCCGTACGCTTTTGTTGACGGTTTTGCTGTCATGCGATCCGCCACTTCTTTTTGCATCATAACAACCATTGTCGTGATATCTCGTGGTGACATCAATAAATGCATCATGATGGGTGTCGTAATATAGTAAGGCAAATTGGCAACGACTTTGATTGGTTGCTCTTCATCGAATACTTTTTTTGCTTCGGCCACGACATCAGCTTTTAAAATATCTTCATTAACGACTGTAATATTATCATAAGGTGACAATGTATCTTCTAATACCGGAATTAAACGTTGGTCGATTTCAAATGCTAGCACTTTCCCAGCATGTCTTGCTAAATGCTCCGTTAAAGCACCAATACCTGGACCAATTTCAATCACACCATCTTCTTTTGATAAATCTCCTGCTTCTGCAATTTTTCTTAAAATATTTGGTTCGGTTAAAAAGTTTTGTCCTAAACTTTTTTTAAACGAAAAGCCATGTTTATTCAGTATTTCTTTCGTTCGACTAGGTGTTGCTATATCTCTATATTCATTCATTCGTTTCACCTTCTATTATCTCTTTCATTGCCACTAAGAATGTTTCTTTGGGTATTTGAAACATGCTCAATCGTTTCTTTAGTTGCTTGCCATTTGTATAGCCAATATTCAATTTTTCGCCAAGTTTCTCACGCCTTACTCTTGATCCGTTTCCAGCTATCAGACCAAATTGTATCAAATCTTCTATCGCTATCTCTGATTCAAATGATTCAGTCGTAGGTGTCGACACGTCTTTTAACGCTTGTATGATGGCTTCATTACTGGCATGTTCTACACCTAAACTACCATGTTTCTTTTTCGGTGCTCCTTTTTCTCTAGATATAAAAGCATGTTTAGCATCAGGGGCGACAGCCATAATCTGCTTACGGATTTTTTCACCAGGAAAATCTGGATCAGTAAACACAATCACACCACGCACACGTTGAGCGTGTTTAATTTTATCCAACGTTTCGTTATTTAACGCCGAACCATTCGTTTCTATCGTGTCAACGTCTAACACTTGCTGCAATCGTTTTGTATCATCTTTTCCTTCTACAACCACGATTTCTGATATTTTTTCTTTAGTCATTTTCTTCTAACCTAAACAATCTATGTGCATTTTTTGTTGTTTCTTTTGCCACTGTTTGATAAGGTAAATTTCTTAATTCAGAAATTTTATCAACGACATAATGTGTATACCCAGGTTCATTACGTTTTCCACGATATGGCACAGGTGCTAGATATGGGGCGTCTGTTTCAACTAATAATTTATCCATCGGCACAATTTTAGCTGCTTCTTGAACGTCTATCGTCTTCTTAAACGTCACAACACCACTAAATGAAATGTGCATCCCTAAATCTAGGAAACGCTTTGCCCACTCACTATCGCCACCAAAACTATGCATGATACCACCAATATCTTGAATGCCTTCTGATTTTAAAATCTTATAAGTATCTTCCATAGCATCTCTTGTATGAATACTAATTGGTAAATTCATCTCTTTAGCAATCGCAATTTGACGGCGAAAGACTTTTTCCTGTAAGTCAGGTTCATCATTCATCCAATAATAATCTAATCCAATTTCTCCCAATGTCACAACACGAGGATTCGTTAATTTTTCTTGTAAGTCTTTTTCAATTTCTTTTGTGTAACTCCCTGCTTCAGTCGGATGCCACCCAATAATACTATGAATAAAAGGGTATTGTTCACTTAACTCTAACGAGCGTTCAATCGTTGGTGTATCAAATCCTACTACTGCCATTTCGCTGACACCAAGCTGTTTTGCTCGCTCAATGACTTCTTTATAATCGTCATTAAATTGTTCTGCGTTTAAATGTGTGTGTGTATCAAAAATCATAGTTTTCACTCCTATCACGATGATTTTAACATAAAAAGAGATTGAAAAAGACCTCTTTTCCAATCTCTTTAACATTTTCTATCCAACGATACTGCCGTTTTCTGCTCCTTTTGGTGCTTCAACAACATATAATTTTCCATCTGAATTTTCAGCTGATAAAATCATTCCTTGACTGATATGTCCGCGGATTTTTCTTGGTTTCAAGTTAGCGACAATTACCACTTTTTTACCAATTAAATCCATTGGTTCAGGATAAAATTCTGCAATTCCTGATAAAATTTGGCGATTGCCCTTGTCACCAGCGTCTAATCTAAATTGCAATAATTTGTCTGCCCCTTTAACTTTTTGACAGTCTAAAATTTCAGCTACTTTTAACTCAACTTCATCAAATGTTTCAAATTTTACTTCTTTATCTTTAACAGAAACAAGCTCCACATCTTCTGGTTTCCACTCATCTTCTTGGCTTTGTTGATTCATACTTTGAGCCATTTGTTCTTTGATGTAAGCTACTTCTTCTTCAACATCTAGACGTGGGAAAATAGGCGTTCCTTTGCTAACAACTTTTGTTCCAGAAGGAAACTCACCGAAACGAATATCAATCATAGAAACTGTTTCAGCATCTAATCCTAATTGGCTAAAGATTTCTTTTGGTGCTTGCGTCATAATTGGTTGCAATAAGATAGCAGAAATACGTAGACTTTCAGCTAAATGAACCATAACACTATTTAATTCTGTTTGTTTTTCTTCATCTTTTGCTAAGTTCCATGGCTCAGTCTCATCAATGTATTTATTCGCACGAGAAATCAGACGCCATACTTCACTTAACGCAATGTTAAACTCTAATTTTTCCATTGCTTTGTTGTATTTACCGATCACATCTGCAGCAGTTGTTGATAATTCACTATCAAAATCTGTTACTTGAGATGCGTAGTTTGGTACCACACCATCACAATATTTATTAATCATTGCAATCGTACGATTTAATAAATTACCTAAGTCATTGGCTAAATCATAATTCACACGAGAAACAAAATCTTCTGGTGTAAACACGCCATCTGAACCAAACGGAATTGCACGCATTAAATAGTAACGTAACGCATCTAATCCGTAACGTCGTACTAACATTTCAGGGTAAACCACATTCCCTTTTGATTTAGACATTTTGCCATCTTGCATCACTAACCAACCATGAGCAAAAATTTGTTTTGGTAATGGCAAATCAAGTGCCATTAACATAATTGGCCAGTAAATGGTATGGAAACGGACGATTTCTTTACCAACCATATGAACATCAGCCGGCCAGTATTTTTGGAAGTTGCTGTCGTCGTCTGTACCATAACCTAAGGCTGTAATATAGTTTGATAACGCATCAATCCATACATATACAACATGTTTTGGATCGCTTTCAACAGGAATTCCCCATTTGAAAGATGTACGGCTAACAGCTAAGTCTTCTAAACCTGGTTTAATAAAGTTATTAATCATTTCATTTTTACGAGAAACTGGTTCGATAAAATCTGGGTGTTCTTCGTAATATTCTAATAAACGGTCAGCATACTTACTCATTTTAAAGAAGTAGCTTTGTTCTTTAACAAGCTCTACTTCATGACCACTCGGAGCTAGTCCACCAATAACTTTTCCATCTTCATCTCTAAAGACTTCAGCTAATTGATTTTCAGTGAAATATTCTTCATCTGATACTGAGTACCAACCTTCATATTCACCTAGATAAATATCTCCTTGATCTAATAAACGTTGAAAAATCTTTTGAACAGATTGTTTATGATCTAAATCAGTTGTACGGATAAATTTTGTGTAATCTATATCCAATAATTTCCACAACTTTTTAACGTCCATTGCCATGTCATCCACATATTCTTGTGGTTTTACACCTAATTCTTCGGCTTTTTGTTCAATTTTTTGACCATGTTCATCTAAACCAGTCAAATAAAAGACATCAAACCCTTTCATTCGTTTATAACGAGCCATTGCATCACAGGCTATTGTAGTGTATGAGCTTCCTATATGTAATTTTCCACTTGGGTAATAAATCGGAGTGGTGATATAAAAAGTTTTCTTATCTTCCACTGTTCATCCTCCTTTAAGTCACTTAGAGCAAACCTCTGCGACACATAATCACCGTTCATTATAGCATAATTCACAAAAAAAAATTAGTATTAGTGAAATTTTCAATCTGTCTAGTTTGCTTATTTCCTATTAATTCGTTAATTTACAACAAGCTTGATAAATTGGTATAAGTGACACATAGGTTTCTAATATATAAGTAAATAATTCTTCTGTCGTTTTAGTGCCAAACGTTTCTTTATGAATGACACGCCCAATTTGAAATTCACCTTTTTTAACTTCTTTCCAACGTGTTAAATCTTTTATTAATTGTTCTGATTCTAAAGCATGATAATTATTTTTCGTGTGATCAGTATTCACCACAAAATCTTTTGGAAGTTGCTCAAACCACTGTAAATTATCTAAACACGCTTGAGACATAAGTGCTTCATTTTGTGGGTTATCAATAAATGATAACCATATAACTACATATTCCGGTGTAATCCCTAATTGAAAATGTGGGTATTTTTTATAGCCACGATTATCTCCACCCATTGCACTCCACGTAAAATTAGGTGCATTTGTTGTGCGTCGTCTATGTTGGGCTATATGGATAGGCAATTTTTCACCCAGCAAAGGCTCTAACTCACCAACAACTTTCTCATCAATTGATTGAAAAACAGGTTGAATTTTTTCACGAACACCAATCATCCGACTATCTAATCCTTCTATATTAAAAACTTCAAAACATGCTTCATTAAACATTAACATATACTAACTCCTAACAAATATTATCCACTAAAAAAGCGGTCTAAATAGATTACCTTAAATCTATCAGACCACTTTTGTTCTGTCTATTTATTTGTTGTTGGATATTTAATTTTAGTTAAAATATCAAACAAGTCTTTTGTCGATCTATTTTCAATATCTTTTACGACTGCTTTTAATTTTTCAGCCAATAATGGATCAATATATCCTTTTGTTAAACGGTCAAATTTATCAACAGAGTCTTCCCATGTAAATGGTCGACAAGGCATACCTGGATAATTGCTTACCTCATGAGTAGTAACTGTACCATCCATTTGTGTAATGGTAATACGTGCACAAAAATCTTTTGGATAACGTTTTGTAAAGTCAACATCCGGTTTAACAATGACTTTTTGAAGAAGTGCTTGAACATCAGGTTTTATAATACGTGATTCTTCAAACTGTGGTTGCATCACTTGTCCATCTAGCACAGCAACAGCTAACAAGTATGGTAGGGAATGATCAGCTTGTTCTTTTGTTGTGATTGCTGCATCTGCATTACCATATAATCCACCACCAGAAAAATCATAGGTAATTTGTGGGACATCTGCTTCAATTGATTTGATACTTTCAGATTTAATAGGCGTTTTGGCTAATAATTCTAATATACATTCTATAGCTGATTGCGTATGAATCATTGCAACAAATTTTTTAATGGTTGATTGTGGCACACCTTCATAATTTTCATGTTCCCAATCAATATCGATTGGTTGTCCTAATAAATGTTCAATCCCTTGAGGCTCTTCTACAATAGCTAGAGGCCCTTCTACCCCTCTTTTAGCTAAGTATAGTGCGTTAAAGGCCCCTAATGTTGATTGAGCTGATGCAAGTCCTTTCCATTCTGATAAAGGTTTCGAGCGAATACCGGCAAACGAAGCATCACTTGAAGCTGCCATCGCAATGGCATTAGCAATCGTCTCACTATCCAATCCTAATAATTTACCGGAAGCCGCCGTAACTGAAAAAGCAAGTTGTGCAGTATGGTCAAATCCACGTGTCATAAAATTAGCTTTTTCAACTAATAACGTTTGAATTGTCCAACCAATCGCCACTCCTAGCATTAACTCTTTTCCACTTGAATTGGCAATGGAAGCTGCTGTTAAAATACCACCAAAGTTATCTGCCGTATGTGCGGTTTCCTTGGGTGCAAGAATATTATCCATCGCATCAACGTAACGGACAAGAGCAGTATGCCAAAACGCTGCAAAAACTGGACTTGATGTCCCCCCTGCAATAAGTGGTGCTATACCACTTGGTGAAAATTCTCTTACTTGATCATGGCAAGCATTTACCGGTCCTGCTCCTAAAGCTGCAATCTGACAACCTAACGAGTCCAAAATATGTACAGGAATTTGTTTTTTTGACTCGTCAGATAAATCGTCAAATTTAGCACGAGTCGCATAATTGGCAATGCGTTCAATTTTAGTTAATGTCATAATATATTTCCTCTTTTCTTTTAATTAAACATTTAATAGCGCAATAATCGCTGTCACTGTCACAAGCATGCCAACGGTTGAAAAAGCCAGAATAGATGATGCTTCTTGTTGGTATTGTTTGTATCGAGTTGCAAGTAACACAATCATAGGACCAGAAGGCAAAGCTGATAACAATAGTCCTTGATCAAATGTTGTACTACCCTTGGTCATATGTAACAATATAGCCACTCCAATAAATAATAAAGGTAACCCGATATTTTTTAATAACGCAATCGTAACAACTTCTTTAGTTAATTTAAATTTATTCTCTGCAATGGTCATACCTGCTACAAAAATAGCAATCCCAGCAGTAGCTTCACCAATTAATTTTAAAGAACTAGTCACAATATCAGGCATATGAATATCTAAAAACACTAAAATAAACGCAAGTAGTGGTGCCCAAACAAAGGGTGTTTTAAAGATAGCGTCAAAAATAGATTGACTGATCATCTTCGGTAATGACGTCCTTTGATCTGAGGATGAAATATTTAACTTAATGATTATGGTCGCAAGTGGCACAATAAAAACATTCAATAATAAAGCGATGATACTGACAGATACTCCACCTGATTGTCCATATATACTGTCTAATAATGCTGGTCCATAAAAAGGCCCAGCTGAAAAACTAACTGCTAACCCTGCGATAGACGCTTCTATCATATTTCGTTTAAAAATATATTTAGCAACTAATAAACCAATAAAATAAGCAATTAATAAACTAATCAATAGTGAAAAAAATAAATCAGTATCACCTAATAACTGAACTTTCGTTACACTAATGGTTCCAACAAATAACGACGCTGGTAATGCAAAATTCAAAACCAACTCATTGATGACACTTATTGAATCACTAGATTTACCAAACGCTTGTTTTTTTCCAGCAAAAAAACCAAGTGCTAACACAAAAATAATAGGTGTCACAATTGTGATAGACTGTAGAATATGAGTCATTCATAGACCTCCTTTCGTAAATTATTCATAGAATACTTTGGATATGAGAATGATTATCGGTTATTTTGATGTTTTTATATGAAATTTCTACAAATTTTTTTATTGACTTAAGATATATCAAACCATAATAAAAATATTTATTAGCACATCGTCATAATTAAAAGTATTATCTATTCGTTATTAAATAAAATCAGTGTACACTTAATCTATATTACATTTCTAAAGGAGGTTATATGATCATGACATTTGATTCTAACTATCTACAAGCACTTACTCTTGAAGAAAAAGCAGCTATTGTAACTGGAATGAACTATTGGTACACACACAATATTGATGAAAAAAACATTCCTTCAATTATGGTAACAGATGGGCCTTCAGGTTTAAGAAAACAAGCTGATAAAGGGGATGCTCTTGGATTAAATGATAGTGTTGAAGCGATTAGTTTTCCAACCGCTTCTTTGACTGCTAGTTCATTCGATAAAGAAATGCTTTATCAATTAGGGAAGCAACTTGGACAAGCTGCTAATGCTGAAGGGGTATCTATCCTCTTAGGTCCTGGCGTTAATATAAAAAGAAATCCATTAGCTGGAAGAAATTTTGAATACTTTTCTGAAGACCCTTACGTAGCTGGAACACTAGGTGCTGCCTATGTTAACGGAGTCCAAAGTACAGGAACTGGTGTCAGTGTCAAACACTTTGCTGCAAACAACCGAGAAAATCAACGTTTTACCTCATCATCTAATATTGATGAAAGAGCGCTTCGAGAAATTTATTTACCTGCCTTTGAACACATCGTCAAGCAGGCTTATCCTGAAACGTTAATGTGTTCTTATAACAAGTTAAATGGAGAGTTAGTTTCACAAAACAAACGTTTGCTAACAGATATTTTAAGAAACGAATGGGGATTTGAAGGATTGGTCATGTCTGATTGGGGAGCTGTGGCTAACAGAACAAAGTCTCTTCAAGCAGGAATGGATTTAGAAATGCCCGGCCGTGGTGATATTTCGATTGATGATATAGTGTCATCTGTACAAAATGGTAATCTAGAAGAATCCGTGCTAGATCAATCTGTATTAAGAGTGTTGAAGTTAGTCGATAAACATAAAACAACAACTTCAGTAAAATATGATAAAGAGGCACAGCATGCGTTTGCTAGATGCGTTGCTGCAAACTCATTTGTCTTATTAAAAAACGAAAACCAAACTCTACCAATTGATAAAAAAGACTCTATTTTAATCGTCGGTGAATTAGCTGATAAACCACGTTTCCAAGGTGGCGGTAGCTCCCATGTTAATGCTTATAACGTTGTGTCTCCTCTTGAAGCTGCAACTAATTTAGGCTTATCAAATTATGCAAAAGGCTACTCAATAGATAAAGATGTTATCAATGAAGCTGATATTAAAGAGGCTATCAACAAAGCAAAAGAAGTTGATAAAATTGTCCTGTTCGCTGGACTACCAGCTTATTTAGAATCAGAAGGTTTTGATAAAACAACCAATGATTTACCACAAAATCAAATCAGACTCATTGATGAGTTATCTAAATTAAATAAACCGATCATCATGGTATTACAAAATGGTTCTGCTATTAATATGCCTTGGGTAAATGACGCTTCTGCTATTTTAGAAACGTATCTTGGGGGAGAAGCAATCGGAGAAGCTACTTGGGATGTGTTAACTGGTGATGTTAATCCTTCTGGTAAATTAGCCGAAACATTCCCTGTAAACTTAAGCGATACCCCAAGTTTCGGGACATTTAATGCAAGTAAAACTGATGAAAACTATCATGAGAGCATTTTTGTAGGATATCGTTATTATGATTTAAAACAACTTGATACATTGTTCCCATTTGGACACGGATTAAGTTATACGACATTCAACTACTCTAACATTTCAGTAAAAGAAGAAAATCAATCTGTCGTAGTAACATTTACCATTAAAAATACTGGAAGTGTTGCTGGTGCTGACGTGGCACAAGTATACGTTAGTAATCAAACAAGTAACATAGAAAAACCGGTGAAAGAATTGCGTGAATTTGAAAAAGTATTCTTACAACCTGGTAAAGAAAAAACTATTTCTATTGCATTAAATAGACGAGCGTTTAGTTGGTACAACGCAGACAGAAAAGCTTGGCAAGTCGATAACGGTCAATATGATATATTCGTTGGCTCTTCTTCAAGAGATATCAAACTAAGCGAAGCCTTTCAATTGACATTTGGTACTGATATTGTTGAATCTATTACTCCCGATAGTTACCTTAGTCAAATAATTGACCAACCAAATCCTGTTGTTACGGATGCTTTAAAGAAAACAGGTATTTATGAGGCTATTCAAACTTTATTAACAAACAATAAAAGAAATATCGAACTACTCGAAAACATTCCGCTTCGTTCAATGGCAATGATGGGGATTACTGATGAAAAAATTAATGAGTTTCTGAAATTAATTAAGTAAAACTATTAAATACTGATAAATAAAGACTTTCAAAAGAAACAAGAGGCCATTTTTAGCCTCCTTTTGAAAGTTTTTTTAATTTATTTTCATTTTCCGAGCAATAAAAGTGACAACTTGTAACTCTTTATGATATGATTTTTTTAAGTTAAAAATTGAAAGGAGGATATTATATGCCAAAGGATACATTCCTGAATCTACCTGCACCCAAAAAAGAAAAAATAGATATGATTTTGCTTGATACATTTTATAACCAATCTGTCAGCCAAGTAAAGGTGTCACATATCGTCGAGCAGATGGAAATGTCTAGAGGAGCATTTTATAAATACTTTGTTGATTTGGAAGATGCTTACGATTACATTGTTAAACAGCAATCTATTCTAATTCATCAAGATATTATTGATTACATTAATCAGCATAAAAGTAATTTTTTCCACGGGATTGAACAATACCTTGTCTTTTGTTCCCATCTAGAAACGGATAGTGCTTATTGGAAAGGACTATTACTTCTAACTCGAGCTGACTACCAACGAACAATGAAGCGTTTAGATCTAGATGACTCTTCACACATGCTAATGGAATGGATCAAGTTATTGGAAAACAACGAATTCACAATCCATGAAACTCAAGAAGCTGTCAGTTTCCTTTACTTTATTATGGAAATTGTCATGAATTCCTTAACTGATTTCATTATCAATAATTGGACACCAGAGGAGTTAATATTGGATTATCACTATAAAATAAAATGGATTACTAAAGGAATTAGATAGGGGGAGTATTTTCATGCAAAAATTAGCAAGAGCAAGTTTAAGTTATATGATTATTGGATTAATTAGTGGCGTTTATTTCCGTGAAATGACAAAATTCAATGATTTTGAAGGTTGGACACAGTTAAGTGTTATCCATACACATACACTTATTTTAGGAATGTTTTTCTTCTTAATCGTTTTACTACTGGAAAAAAGTTTCAATTTAACTAAGCACAAAAATTTCAAAAAGTTTTATGTCATTTATAACATTGGGTTAGGTATAACGTTGTTGATGATGTTAACACATGGAACAATGACTGTCTTAGGTATTGAAAGTTCCGCAGCAATTAGTGGAATCGCTGGTTTGGGACATATTATTTTAACAGTTGGATTGGGTTTCTTTTTTCAAGTGTTATTACAATCAGTAAAAAATAGTTAATTATTTTTATCACTATCAAGTGACATAATGTTACTCGATAATCAGAACTGGAGGAAAAATTTATGTTTTTAGCCTTAAAGGAAATGGGTTATTCAAAATTACGATATAGTTTAATTGTTGGTATTATGTTTCTAATTGGATTAGTAGTATTTTTATTATCTGGTCTAGCAGATGGATTGTCACAAGAATTTAGGCAAGTAGTAGATGATTGGGACGCAAAAGAAATTGTCCTATCAGATGATGCCAATAATATTTTAGCTGCATCACAATTAAAAATAGAAGATGAAAAAGATATTTCATCAAATGACAAAGCCCCACTGTCACTTTATAGTGGTGCTATCGGTAAAAAAGGCGATAAAGTAAATATCAGCTTGTTTGGGACAGACAAAGATGCTTTCTTTTTACCAAAAGTAACAAGTGGTGACACAATAAAAAATGACAATGAAGTCATTATTTCACAAAATCTTGCGGATAAAGGATTCAAAGTAGATGACTCAATAGAAGTTGGAAGTAACGATTTGAAAGTTAAAGTCGTTGGGATCTTCCCTGCTACTTCTTATGTTGCAACTCCCGTAATGTACTCAACTGTCAAAACAGCAACTGAGATAAAATTCGGTGAAGATATGGTAAAAAACACTGATAACTATCCAATCAATGCTATATTAAGCAACGATAAGGAGACAACTTTATCAAGTGATTCATTAACTAAACTGTCAACTGAAGAGTTCATCAACAACTTACCTGGATATACTGAACAAAGTTTAACGCTTGATTCTATGATTTATGTCTTGTTTGTTATTGCATCAGCTGTTATCGGTATCTTCATGTATGTTATCACACTACAAAAAACTGCTATTTTTGGTGTTATGAAAGTTCAAGGAATTAATTCTTGGTTTATTTCTAAATCAATTTTAGCTCAATCATTTTTAGTGGGTGTATTTGGAGTAGTACTCTCTGGTGTTGCTACTTATTTCTTAAGCTTAGTATTACCTGACGCGATGCCATTTGCTATTAACATTACGCAATGGTGTATCTATGGTGCCATTCTTGTCGTTGTATCAACAATCGGTGGCTTATTCTCAATCGTCACTGTAAATAAAGTTGACCCTATTAACGCAATTGGAGGTTAGGAAAAAATGAAAACTATTTTAAATATGTCTCATATCACAAAAAAATTTGGTAAAGGTCACAATGAAGTGACTGCCTTAAATGACTTAAATTTTGAAGTTAAAGAAGGAGAATTTATCAGCGTCATTGGTCCTTCTGGTTCAGGAAAAAGTACTTTCTTAACTATAGCAGGTGGTTTACAAAGTACAACAACAGGTAATATTACTATTAATGATATTGATTTTACAGCTTTACCTGAAAAAAAACGTGCTAAATTACGTTTTGAAGAAATAGGTTTTATTCTACAAAGCTCAAACCTCATTCCTTTCTTAACTATAGAGGATCAATTTACGTTAGTTGGTAAAGTAAAAAAAGAAAAAGTTAATAAAGAAAAACTAGACGAATTACTTAAATCTCTTGATATTGATCACTTAAGAAAAAGTTACCCAAGTGATTTATCCGGTGGTGAACGCCAACGTGTGGCGATTGCTCGTTCTTTATACAATAACCCTAGTCTTATTTTAGCAGATGAACCCACTGCTAGTTTGGATACGGAACATGCTTATAATGTCGTGAAACTACTTGTCAAAGAAGCTCACGACAAGAAAAAAGCAACAGTTATGGTAACCCATGACATTCGTATGATTAAATGGAGTGACCGAGTATTTCAAATGGAAGATGGAACACTTAAAGAAGTACATGACTTTTAATTATAATACCTTAGTCTTATAATAGACTAGGGTATTTTTTGTCTAACTTATTATATAGACTATCT
This sequence comes from Vagococcus martis, assembly GCF_002026305.1. Taxonomy (NCBI): domain Bacteria; kingdom Bacillati; phylum Bacillota; class Bacilli; order Lactobacillales; family Enterococcaceae; genus Vagococcus; species Vagococcus martis. Next base: position 1,004,068 of record NZ_MVAB01000001.1, read on the forward strand.
TTTCATACTCATTTCATTTAAAATATATTTATTGCACTTTTAGATAATTATCTACTAATAAAAAGGAGTACATTATGACTAAAAAAATGCTTTCCATCGTTGTCCCTTGTTACAATGAACAAGACACGATTATTCCCTATATTACTCGTATGACTGATATAGAAAAATTATTACCAAATTTAACGTTTGAATACTGGTTCGTCAATGACGGATCAAAAGACAATACCTTAAACGTATTAAAAGAAGCCACTATTTCATCTAATAAATACAACTACCTTTCTTTTTCCCGAAACTTTGGAAAAGAATCTGCTCTTTATGCCGGCCTTGAACATGCTAGAGGAGATTATATCACTGTTATGGATGTTGATTTGCAAGACCCTCCAGAGCTTTTACCTAAAATGGTTGAACTAATAGAACAAGGAGAACATGACTGCATTGGTACTAGACGTGTTACACGTGCTGGGGAACCTAAAATCAGATCATTTTTCGCAAAACAATTTTATAAAATTATCAATAAAATATCCGATGTTGAAATTGTTGACGGCGCAAGAGATTACCGACTTATGTCTCGTCAAATGGTTGATGCGATACTAGAACTTAAAGAATACAACCGATTTTCAAAAGGAATATTTAGCTGGGTTGGATTTGATACTTATTACTTAGAATTTGAAAATATTGAACGTGTTGAAGGTGAAACGTCTTGGTCTTTTTGGGACTTATTACAATACTCTATTGATGGCATCATCTCATTTTCAGAGTTTCCACTAAAACTCTCAACTATTCTTGGATTTATTTCATTTATCGCGTCCATTATCGCTTTGATTTTTATTGTAATACGTGCTCTTATTTTCGGGGATCCAACATCAGGATGGCCATCTCTTGTTTGTATTATATTAGCACTAGGTGGTCTACAACTTCTCTGTTTAGGAGTTGTGGGACAATATTTAGGTAAAACATTCCTCGAAACGAAAAGAAGACCTATTTACATCGTCAAAGATCAAAAGATTTCACCTTTAGAGGAGGATTAGTTGTGCTAAGTGCTAAACGTGTTATAAAAAAAAGACTTCCTTTTATAACCATTACCTTAGTAGCGTTATTTATTTTATTACCGCAAATCAATACACGGTTTATCCCTGTTGGATCTGATATATCATTTCATTATAATCGTTTCTATGATTTAGCTGAGCAAATCAAATCAGGAAACTATAACTACTATATGGCTTTATATGGCTTTAATAGTAGTGGCAGAATTATCAATGCCCTATATGGGTATGATATCGCCTTCTTGAATGGTTTAATATTATTTTTTACACAGTCATGGTTAAAATTCCAACTCGTCTCATCATTCACGTGCCTTATCATAGCCGGGAGCGGTATGTATGGTCTCATGAGAACACTAGATTGTACAAAAACATTAGCCACGATAGGCGCAGCGATTTACATGGCAAGTGCCCCAGTGATGTATTATGTACGAGCTTTAGGTTTTTCTAGCTGGGGAGCGGCATTTTTACCATTTATTTTTATTCAAGCCATCCGCTCAGTAAAAAATAGAGATAAACCGATCAACTTTGTCTTTTTAGCCTTATCTATGAGTTTACTAGTTAATACTCATACACTAAGTGCTGTATTAGCAACTTTAGCGATTATTCCTTTTTTCCTTGTCAGTTTCATTCAATCAGACAGAAAACTTAATTGGATAAAAGATATGATATTAGCTATTTTATTATTTGTCTTCTTATCGCTAAATACATTAACGGCTTATTTGGAAGTCTTTTTATCAAATAATATTTTACAACCCTTTATTCCAAAATCATTTGTGACAAATGCTACCTATATCTCTATAACAGAAATGTATGGCAATCGAAATATTGGTATCTTTTTTGGGGCTATATTTATTTTCCAACTCATTTATTTTATTCGTAATATTAAACAGACGTCTTTACTAGAGAGATTAATGACCATTGTTGGTGGAACATTCTTACTCTTATCAACATCATTATTTCCATGGGATAATATAGTAGCAACACTACCTTTTCTATCTATTATTCAGTTTCCATTTCGTTTTTCTGTAATTTCATATGTGCTACTAATTCCTATGTTTTTAAAAACAATCACAGCATTTGAGAGAAATCTTTCTAGTAAACAATCAAAAATCATGTCGACTTCCCTACTTATCCTAGTCGGCTTCATATTAGTCGAAGCTAACAGCAACATGGTCAAAAATGCACAACGTTGGCAAGATGATCCTGTCGCTATGGGGAACAATCGATCTAATCTGATTGAAACAGAGCCAGATAATATTAGAAATAACCTTAGATCGCCTGACTTAACGAAAGTATTTGACACAATAGAAAAGGGAACACCAGATTACCTTCCTATATCAAAAAATACAACTAGCCAAGAGCTATATAGCAAAATCGATCCATATGAAGTTTATGAAAAAGAAATATTTGATAATCAAAAAAACATTACAACGACTATACTAGATAATGGAACGATTCAATTAATTTGGAACAATAAAAAAAACTCATCAAAGAAAAAACAGTTACCGCTCATCGTCTATGAACATAGCGTGATTGAGTTAAATGGCAAAATACTAGATAAATCAGAGTACGACACATCTGATATTGGTAGTTTAATCATCCAACCAAAAAATGGTAAAAATACTATCATATTATCTTACAAACCAGTTATGAATATGACTTATGTACTAATAATTAAATTGATTGCGACCTTACTGACGATTGGTTATTGTTCCATAAAAGCCTATTCTAAACTGTTTATTAGAAAAGAGAGAGTCTATGAATAAATTAAAACATTTTTTTACTAAAACATTAGGACTATCTGACACACTATTTGAGTTATTTATGTATGTCGTGATGGGCGTTATGACAACGATTATTAATATTGTCGTGTTCTATCTCATTGAAGGGGTCCTACAACTTAATTATATTTTCGCAAACATCGTTGCATGGATTTTTTCTGTGCTATTTGCCTATATATCCAATAAAAAGTATGTTTTCGCTCATGAAGACAATCAAGAGACTATCAACGTAAAAGAGATGATGTCCTTCTTTTCGTTCCGCTTATTATCTTTAGGCATTGATACTGTTGTTTTATTTGTCTTAGTCAAGTGGTTACATCAACAACCAATGATTGCTAAAATTATCAGTAATGTGGTTGTCTTAATTGCTAACTATGTATTTAGTAAATTTATTATCTTTAAAAAACCATCCAATTAAGTCATTAGACCCAATTGGATGGTTTTTATTTTTTACTAGTACGACGTTTGTATTCATCTACTAACGTTCTAGATTCTCTAATATTTTCCATGTTTTCATCGTAGTCTTTTAAAACATATACATGGAACAATAAATCAATCAAAATAAATTGAGACATCAATGAACTCGTAGCAGCACTTCTTAATTCTGCCTCTTTGGATTTCACCGTTTGAATAGATAAATCAACTTGTTTGCTCAATGTATTCATCCCAAATTTTGAAATACCAATTGTCTTGATGCCATGCTCTCTTGCAATGTGATTAATTTCTAGTACTTCTGATGTTTCCCCCGAATTTGAAATACCAATAAAAATAGAACCAGGTACAGCTGAAGTTAAACTGGCTATTAGCAAGTGAACATCTGCAATACAGATACAAACTTTCCCAATTCGATTCCACTTTTGAGCAATATTTTCTGCGACAAGATAAGATGATCCTATCCCGTAAACATAGACAAATGGTGCAGAAGAAATCATCTGTACTGCGTCATCTAACACATCTTCACTAACTAATTGAATCGTTTCTTGCATTGATTGATAAGCATTTCCTAAAAGTTTTGCCTTCACATCCGATATTTTCTCATTTGGTAATATGTCTGAATACTCTTTGGGAACATCCCACTGTCTTTCAGCTGATAATGCTATTTTTAATTCTGGAAAACTCGGAATATTAATTGATTTACAAAAACGAATGACTGAAGCTGGACTAGTTTGCGACTCTTTTGCCAACTCACTTGCCGTCATTTTCATCACATCTTCCGGTCTTTCTAATACCAAATTCGCTATTTTTTGTTCCGAATGTGTTAAATCATTATAAAGACTCTCTACCCTTTGATGAATATGTTTACTTTTCATATTTACCCTTCCCTTTTAACTTATTTACCTACCATGTTATTTTCCCCAAAATAACTTCTTTAGTCGCACCAGTAGCACTTGGCACGTTACTTGTTTTGCCTAGAAGCGTTCGATGTCCCAACACAACCATGGCAACAGCTTCTTTTGCTTCTGATGATTGGCCTAAATCTTCTTGTGTTTTAACTGACACAAAAGACGGCACTTCTTCTTGAATCATTGAAAGTAACGTTGGATTATAACTTCCACCCCCACCAATGATTAAGTCAGTATTGTCTATAAAAAAAGAGGCCAATGATAACGCAATCGCTTTTGCAGTAAATTTTGTTGCTGTTGCAATCCAATCATTCGCTGATAATTCATAAGTATCAAGCAGTGCGGTGACATAGTGCTGCCCAAAATCTTCTCTTCCTGTTGTCCGTGGCATAGGACGACTAAAAAAGGAATGTGACATCATGTGTTCTAAAACTTTTTCTGACACACGACCTTGCTTAGCATATTGGCCATTATCATCATACTCTTCCTGATAAAAATGGCGCACTAATTCATCAATTATCATATTACCTGGCCCTGTATCAAAAGCCGTTATCTCCTGTATTGTAGCATTTTTCGGAATAATTGTGGCGTTTGAAATACCGCCAATATTTTGTAAAATCTGCTGTTTCTCTCTGTCGTTATACAAAATAAATTCTGAGTAAGGAACAATCGGTGCCCCTTGCCCACCAACAGCCATGTCTCGGTATCTAAAATCAGACACCACTTTAACTCCAGTTACCTCAGTAATCACACTTGACTCCCCTACTTGCAAGGTGGATGCGATTAAATTATCTTCTGAAATAGGTTGATGGTATAAAGTTTGCCCGTGAGAAGCAACAAAGTCTATTTTTCTTCCTAATCTTTGATGTTTTTCTATCATTTTTTTAGCTGCTTCACCAAAAAAATAACCTAACTCAATATTTAAGCCGCAAATTAAGGCAACATTTGATTGATTTATATCAATAGCATCTGTGACTTTTTTCTTTAACTCATCAGAAAAAGGTATGGTAAAAAAATCCTCTAACTCATAACTAGACATGCCTTCATCATATTTAACTAGCGCTACATCTACACCATCGAGTGATGTGCCTGACATCAATCCTATTGCATACCCCACGGAAACCCCTCCAACTCTCGCATTTTATAATAATAATAAGCTCCTTTAGCACAGGATGACTGTTTATGACAATAAGTCACATTTATGTCACTGTCTTCCAAACAGTTATGAAAACTAGAAAAAACTTGTGCATTTTTTTCTATGACACTTCCATTTAATCCAATTTCTAATGATTCTTTAGATAACTTACTCTTTCTGAGCATTTCTTCTACTGCGATTCCTAATTGAATACCTGCTTGTTTCAATAAAAGTGTTGCTTCTTGATTTCCTTCTTCGCTCATTTGTGCGATAACCGTTGTCAAAGAAGCAATATCTGTTTTAGACAACATATAAAGACGTTTAGTCAAAGAAAACACATCTTTTACATCAAAAAATTTAAATATAGCAAGCGTTAAATTACTTGGCTGAAAACTATTATCCTCGTCACTCAGCGCTAATTTTATTGCTTGTTTAGCTATCCAATAAGCACTACCTTCATCACCAAATAAATGCCCCCATCCACCAATTCTGTACCATTTATGTTGATGTAAACCTAACACCACAGAGCCAGTTCCAGCAGTCACACAAATGCCATCTCTTCCTTTTAATATAGAAAAATGAGCTAATTGTCCGTCATTAAAAATATAAATAGTTGGATGTATTGTCATCAAATCATTGGATACTTTTTCTTTTAGCCCACCTGCGTCAACTCCTGCAATACCAAGAACAATCCCCTTACAATGACTTCCTTCAAGTAACTCAAAAATAGATACTATACTTGACGTGATGTGGCTCATACCTAAATCATAATCCACTACCAGATTACCAAAACCAGAAATCGCACTTGCTACTTCCTCACCTGTTTTTACATTATAAGCAAAAGCTTCTGTTTTTGTTCCACCGCAATCTAAGCCAATGATATACTCCATTATTTCACCTAATTTCTACTCACATTTTATTTATGAAAAAACAAACGATTGTCGTGTTGGACGAATCGTTTGCCTCTTACTATTTCCCTCGTAACTCGTTAATTTCTTTTTGCATGATAATCATTTGTTCAATCAATGTCTGTTCTGACATAGTAGTCATCAATTGATCTTGTGCGTGAATCATTAGTAAGCTAATTTCTACACTTTCTCCTCGAACATCCATTTGAACTAATTCCGTTTGAGTATTATGAGCTAGTACCATTTCGTCTTTAGATTGTTTCAACAGCTCGTCTACTTTTTCGTATTCTCCCTTGCGACATGCTTCAAGTGCTTCATAAGCAAAACCTCTAGCATTTCCACCGTGTACAATAATATTAAAAATTTGTTCTTCCATTAGTTGTTCCTTCTTTCAATTAATTGATTAAATTCGTTTATAATTTGACTTAACTGTCCATCCCAATAATCCCAATTATGTTCTCCTTCAGACACATAAAAAGAATAGTTAGGTAAAAAACTGCCTATTTTATTAGAGAAATCCAAGCTATCCTCAATCATAAAATCATCTTTCCCACAACAGTGAATGAGATGTGTTTCTAATCCAAGATGATGTAAATCTGATTGGACTAGATTAGGCCATGCCTCTTTTTGAAAAACAGTTCCCAATTCTTTTTTAGTTTGAGGAATGTGATTGGCTAATGTATCCATTACTAATAGTGGAGATAACATCGCTGATCCTCTATATCTATCAGGATATTTCTCTAATAATTTGAGTACGCCGTATCCACCCATTGATATACCAATGATAAATTCATTTTTAATATTAAAAGGATGAATTCGTTGCATCATAATAGGAAATTCCTGACTCACAAAAGTTAAGACATCACCAAACGCATCAGAGTTAGCATAATATGAATTCCCCACATCCACAGAAAAAGCGATGAAAGACGTTCCTTGAATAAACCGTTCGATTGTTGTCTGATTTAAAAAACTTTTAGCGTTACCACCTCGTCCATGAAGCAAATAAATGACTGAAACCTCTTTTCCTAATTCATTAGGAAAAAAACCACAATAAGTCACATTTTTGGCTAGTACAGTTGAGTAACTATCCCCTACTACTATACTCATTGTGAGACTTCGTTAAACCCAAATTTTTGCCAAGGTTGAATGTATGATAACAATACTCTATCATTTGGTGTAATATAGCCTACAACATTTGATTTACCTGAATTTTCCATTGGTAATAGAGCAATTTGCAGTTCACCTGCATAATGAGCATATAAAGATGTTTCAATAATAATATCGCCCTCAGCCATATCTTCTGTATTAAATGGTTTAAAGTCATGTCCTTTATATTTCACACGACTTTGTGTCGAACGAATCACATAATCAGACACATCTCCACGATTAAAATGAAACTCTTCTAAAATTATTTTTCTCTCTAACTCAGGTGTGTCTTCTCTTATCACACAATCTAATGTTAATTTATAAGGGTTAATCTCACTTAGTGCTTTCAATTCTTCTTCTGATGCAAAAGCGTTGGCGATAATCACATCATCAATCAAATCTGTTGCCCAAAGGTGTTTGGTTTGTGTTGTAATTGGCCATTCTCGATGCATTTCTAACGTACATAATCCCTCTTCCACGGGCCATGGACCTGTTTTCGCTGTTGGCGAATTAACAAATGCCGCTGTTCTAATGCCATTTTCTTTATAAACCTTTGTTGTTTCAATAAAGTGATCATAGCTCAATCCTGTATAACGATGCGGATAAAAATTATGACACCCTAAGAGTTTATTATCATTGGCTTGATAACTTAGAATATTTTCTAAATAACGTGTTCCTGAACTAATATTTAACTCAATATCTAGATTTTGAGGATTAAATGTCATGATTGATTCTTCATTTCCTGTAAATCCCATATCTAAACGAATCCCATCAGCACCAATCTCTTTAAAAAATTCTAAATTATCATAACTAATACCCAACTCACCAAATACTTTAGGACTAACATCAGCTACTACTTTCATACCTAGTGACTTAGCAAAAAAAATGGTCTCAGAAAAATCACTCACGATTTTTTCCTTTTCTTCTGGATTTACTGATAACAAACAAGTGAATACACGTTTAAAACCATATTTTGCTGCTAATTTCATATACTCTTTAATGTCTTCAACCGATTGATGATTCGGGTAAACCGAAATACCTAATGTTCTCATAAATATGCTCCTATCTATTTCTTTTTATTAGAGGGTGGTTTCACCATTCCTCTATGTTGGCCTCTTTCGACCATCAGACGAGATGTTTCAAAAAACATAATGGCAAATAAACCACACAAGCCATATAAAATATTCAATACAAAAGGTGGAATATTAGAAAATATCATTAAAGGAATCAAGATAATAAAAAATGAAATAAATCCTGAAATCCATCGATTCGGTAATTTATTTTTCTTATCTAACCATCTAGTGATTCCAACACAAGCTAATACATACGCTATAACGAGTACTATATAAATCATTTTTATCATCTTTTTTCTCTCCCTTAATACCAAAAGCTGACTAGATGAACTAATCAGCTTTTTAACTATCAAACTTTTTAACCTTCTGTCGCCATCTCTTCTTGTTCTTGTTTAATTAAAGTATTGTCATATGCTTTAACAAATGGATAATATAATGCTAGAGCAATTAAAATATTAATTACTACCAATACAACCGCACGCCAGTCATTTCCTGTTGATAAAAATGCCCCAATTGGTGCTGGTAGTGTCCATGTTACATTCAATACAAAACCATTTACTAATCCAAATTTCACAGCAAAATAACTAATTGTTGTTGTAATGAGTGGGATACAAATGAATGGTAATGCTAAAACTGGGTTCATAATTAATGGAACACCAAAAATAAGTGGCTCATTAATATTGAAAATCCCTGGGATAAACGAGAATTTCCCAACTTCTTTTAAATACGTTGATTTTGTAGCAAACATTAATAATAAACAAAGTGATAATGTCGCTCCTGCCCCACCAATCGTCACTGTCCATTGATAAAATTGTTCTGGTGCAATATATGGTAATTTCGTTGCTGATACGCCATCAGATAATGCTTGTGCATTAGCATCTAACATTAATAACCACATTGGTCTAACAATTGACCCAATCACACTCATCCCATGTACACCCGCTGCCCATAATACGTGGATTAAGAACATCGGTAATAAAACACCAAATAAATTATTTCCTAAAACTTCTGTAATAGGAGAGAAAATACCTAATAATAGCTCATTAATATCTAATCCTAAAAGAACGCGTAAAATCCATGTTGTTGTGATAATAACAGCACCTGGTATCAATGCTTCAAAACTTCGTGATACAGATTCGGGTACTTGTTCTGGCATTTTAATCATTAAATTCTTTTCTTTAAAGAATCTCAGAACTTCCACAGCAAAAATCATCGCAAGAATTGCTGAGAACATTCCAGCTCCACCAAGGTATCCCATTGGCATAACCCAACCGATTCCTTGACCTTCAGGAAGTAGTTGATCGACATTTAATGGTACCGTTAACATTAAGAATGTCGCTAAAGAAAGGACACCACCACTAATACCATCCAACTTGTATGATTTCGCTAAACTATACCCCATACCATACGCTGCATAGATACTCATAAGTCCCATTGTAATACGGAAAGGCACAACAATTTGTGCTGAGTATGGCGCAATCGCTTCTGCCCATGATGGCACTGGCGGATTTGCAATAACTAAAAAGAAACTACCAATAAGAATTAAGGATAATGTTGAAATAACTCCATCTCTAATAGCTTTTAAATGCCTTTGTTCAGCTAATTTTGCCATTGGAGGCATAAATTTTGTTTCTACCCAATTTAAAAATTTCTCCATTGTCTTCTCCTTGTACTCAACCTATTTATGTTTTTTTATTTGTTCTAATGTTTTTGGTGCACCAATTGGTGTGTAACCTGTAGGAGCAACTAATTCAATTGGAATATTTTTTTCTTTTGCCAACTCTTCATAACGACTAAATTGATGTTTTACTTGAGGTGCAACTAATAGTAACTCATAATCTCCTTGATTTAATGTTTCTTCTACTTCACCTGAACCCACTGCAATCATATCTAAGTCAAATCCTTGTTTCTCTGCTTCTTTAAGAATTGCTTTAACCACTATTGCACTTGACATTCCACCTGAACATACCATTACGACTTTCATACTTATTGCCTCCTATAATGTTGTCTATTGTTTTCGTAAAACAATTCGACTATATTTTAGTTAACTCAACTTCGTTATTTTGAAATCAAATTACATTTTTATTATACAGTTATCGAAATAAAATTTCAATAGATTATAAATGTTATTTTTATGAATAAAAAAAGAGGGCTTTATGCCCCCCTATACATACTGACTATTTATAAGCTGATTCGACATCTTCCATCATCATTTGCGTAGCTTTAATCCCTCCACCTGCTAAGTACCATACATCAGGTGTTAAACTAATTACTTTTCCTTCTTTACCAGCTGTTGTTTCTTTTACTAAAGCATTATCTGCTACATTATTTTTACTATCATCCCCACCAATTGCTTTGGTACGGTCAACAACAAATAAAATATCAGGATTTTTCTCCAATACATACTCATAAGACACTTCTTGTCCATGTGGTGATGGTTCAATTGCTTCGTCTGCTGGTATTACTCCAAACCCTTCATAGATGATACCAAAACGTGATTCTGGACCAAATACTGATAATGACCCTTCATTCACTAAGCTCATCAATCCTTTTTTACCACTTTCTTTGGCAATTTCTTCTAATGCTTCACGTTTTGTTGTCAGTTCATCGACTTTTTCTTTTGCCACATCTTCTTTATCAAAAACTGTTCCCAATGTTTCAATATTTTCTACTGTCGATTCCCATGCTTTTTTGTTATCTACTGATAAGTAAAGCGTTGGTGCAATGTTTTCTAACTCTTTTTGCATGTCTTGTTGACGACCTGATATGATGATTAAGTCAGGCTGCATCGCATTAATTTTTTCCATATCTGGCTCTTTAATTCCACCAGCTGATTCTAAATTTTTAAAGCTAGATAAATAACTTGGTAATGTTTTTGTTGGTGCACCAACAACTTTATCTGCTTCACCTAATTCTTTAATCGTATCAAGAGCTCCCATATCAAATACCACGACTTTTTTAGGATGTGATTTTAACTCCAGAGTCTCTCCGTTACTATCAGTTACCTTCACTGTTTCTTGTGCCTCACTTGATGATTTTTCTGTGTCTTCTGTCGCACTTGATGAGCCACATGCCCCTAACATCATCACCCCTACAACAACTAAACTTGCTAGACTCCATTTTTTTACTCGTTTCATCTATCTCTCTCCTTTTTACTATTCATTAAAATATAAACAAAATCGCTTTCCTTCTAATTCGCATACGCGCATGTTCATGTCATACAACTCGTCTAGTACCTCTTTGGTAATAATGTCATCGGTAGGACCTGCTTTAAATATCTCGCCAGATTTCATCGCGACGATATTATCAGCGTAGCTTGCTGCAAAATTTATATCATGTAAGACAATCACTACTGTTTTTTTTGCCTCATCAACTAAACGACGAATTGTTTTCATCAACATCACCGCATGATTCATATCTAAATTATTTAGCGGCTCATCCAAAAAGATATATTCTGTATCTTGTGCTAGTACCATCGCAATATATGCTCGTTGTAATTGTCCGCCTGACAATGTATCAATGGTTTCTTCTGCCAAATCATCTAAACCTAGATAAGCAAGAGACTCATTAATCTTTTCTTGATCAAGTTTTGTTAACCGTCCCTTACTATGTGGAAACCGACCAAATGCAACTAATTCCCTTACAGTTAAACGTAATTGAACCCCATTTGCTTGCTTTAAAATTGATAGTTTCTTGGCAAGTTCATGTTGATTCCAAGCTTTCACTTCCTGCCCTTCTAAATAAATTCCCCCTTGGTCTTTATCTAACAAACGACTCATCATACCTAGTAGCGTACTTTTACCAGCACCATTTGGTCCAATAAACACAGTGAGTGTTTGTGGTACCACATCATAATCCACCGTATCGACAACTTTTTTGCTTCCATACTGTTTCACTACTTTTTCGATGTTCATTGAAGTGTTTTCCCCCTTTCAGAGAGTAATTTCCAAATAAAGTACACACCACCACTAAATTCAATCACGACACTTAATGTCGTATTCATGTGGAATATATGTTCCACTAAAAATTGACCTAATACTAGCATCAAAATACTTAATAAAGCACTAAAAACAAATAAATAACGATGCTTATACACAGGTAATATTTGATACGTTATGTTGGCTACAATAAACCCTAAAAAGGTAATCGGACCAATTAATGCCGTCGAGAGTGCCACGCTTAAACTGATTAAAAATAAAATGAACCAACGAAATCGTTGTACATTAATTCCTAAGTTAATCGCCTGACATGTTCCTAAATGAAACACATCTAGTGTCGGTGACACAATCCAGAATAATAAAATAATCCCTATCACAATTGGTATAACCATATAAAGAAGGGATACATCCACATTTGAAAAACTCGCAAATAGTTTTCCTTGTAGCTTATCGTATTCATTTGGATCCATCAGAACTTGTAAAAAAGTACTAACACTTCTAAAAAATGTTCCTAGAACCATCCCTATCATCAATAATAAAAATAAATCTTGTGACTCTTTTCTAAGTAAAAAACCAAATAATATCACACTAAATATCACCATCAACCCAACGTTTAAACCAAACATTATCATGGGATGAGTGGGTGTTTGACCAAAATAAAAGAATAGTGTGGTCTGAACTAAAACATAAAGGGAATCAAATCCTAAAATACTTGGCGTTAAAAAATGACTTTGAGTAATAGTCTGAAAACTAATTGTTGAAAAGCTTGTTAATAACCCCACAATGACAAACGCCAATAATTTTTTCCCTCTAAGCGTCAAAGCAAATTGCCAATTGCCATAAGTCTGATAAGTCATAAATAATCCAATACTTAATAGCACGAGCAATAATAACATCACTAATCTAAAATAAATCTGTTTATGTTTCATTTCTTTGCCCCCTTAACAAGTAAAATGACAAAGATAAAACTTCCTAAAGCTCCTACGATTAAACTAACTGGTAACTCATATGGTGGATAAATCACACGGGATAAAATATCGGCTATGACTAAAAAAATACTACCTGAGACAGCTGTCATCCAAAGCGTATCTTTCATATAATCACCTAACATCAACGACACAATATTTGGAATAATCACACCAAGAAATGGTAGCCCACCAATAGTAACTAACACCACACTACTAGCAACTGAAATTAGTAATAGACCGATTAAATGAACAAGTTTGTAATTCATCCCAACAGAAATAGAAAATTCCTCTCCCATTCCTACTATTGTAAATTGATAAGCATATAGGTAACAAATTATCAATACAGGTACTGTTACATAGATTAATTCATAATTTCCTTTTGAAATAGTGGAAAAACTTCCCTGTAACCAAGAAGTCATGTTTTGAATCAATTGATATTGATAAGCAAAAAATGTGACAATCGACCCCACAATATTCCCAAACATCACCCCTACAAGTGGCACCATCAATTGATTTTTACCTGGTAACACACGTATCAACTGAATAAATAGTACTGTTCCTAAAAAAGCAAAGATAAAGGCAACTAACGATTTTACTAGAATAGTACCACTTGGAAAAAACAGCATAGCCACAAGCATACCAAGCCTTGCACTATCCATTGTTCCAGCCGTTGTCGGTGAAACAAATTTATTTTGTGTCAGATGTTGCATGATGAGTCCTGACACACTAATTGTTGCACCTGCAATAACTAAACTAATCGTTCTTGGTACTCTTGTTGTCCACAGCACAAGAGATTGTGTTTCACTAAGCTGAAAGATATCTTGAATAGGAATGCTTTGAACGCCAATAAATAAAGATAAAACAGCTAGTAATACTAAGCTTATTATCGGGATACTCTTTTTCATCAAAACTCTCCTAATTGATAATGATTTTCATTTACAGTCAATTCTATCCAAGTTTTAGTCTAATTGCAACATTTTTTCACAAATTTTTTCTAATGAATTATATGTTATACTTAAAATGATTGAGCTATAAAGGAGTGGTTAACATGGCGAAAGATATTCAAGACTATCTAGACAAAGGGATGTACGGCACCCCTCAACTAAAGCCTGACGAACAAAAAAAATATCTCGGAACATTTAGAGAACGCGTTGTATTTATTTTGTTCTTATCCGAATTAAGTTCGAATTCGTTTGAGGAGTTTGCAGTCAATCAATTCAAACAATATCCAGGTGGAACTTTACTTGTTAATGCGTTAGTGAAACCAACGATTCAGAAAAAATTGATTCATCTAACTCAAGAGAACCAAGTGTTGCTAAAATTAGTCGATACTGAACATACGACACTAGCTGATGATTCTATTGCAGTTGTTTATTCTCTTAATCACGCTATTAATAAAGAAGAGATTGAGATGCCTTTTAAAAAAAGAACCCCTAGTGCTTCTACTGCTAAAAATACCAACCAAACTCATTCAAGTGGAGGATTTTTTAGTGGATTATTCTCAAAAAAATAGTACCCTAAATCGAAAAAATTTAGGGTACTATTTTATTTTAATACGCGTTTAATCCATTGAAGATGTTTATCTGTATATGGTGGATAAATAAATGGCGTATCGAGTTTCGTTGAAGTTAATATCGCACGTTTATGTGAGAAAGTATCAAAACTGTATTTTCCGTGATAATTCCCAATACCTGATGTTCCGACTCCTCCAAAAGGCAAGTGGCTGGAAACTAAATGGAAAATAGTATTATTGATGCTCACTCCACCTGAAGATGTTTGGTTTAATATCGTTTCTTGTTCTTTCTTATCACGACTAAAAATATAGAGAGCGAGTGGTTTTGGTCGCTCATTAATAGGATGTATCACATCATCTAATGACTGATAAGATATAATTGGCAACAAAGGGCCAAATAGTTCATCTTTCATCAATGGTGATTCCCAACTGGCATCATATAATGTTGGGGCAACATAACAAGAAGAAACATCGTATTCTCCACCACTAATTAATTCTGATGCTGATTCATTCATTAAATGAACCAATCGCTTAGTGTGACGCTCATTCACAATACGTGAAAAACTGGGACTTTTTTTAATATCCTTCCCATAAAAACGATGCAACGTTTTTTGACATTCTTCTATAAATTCTTTTTTTACTGCTTCTTCTATGACCACATAATCTGGAGCGACACATGTTTGACCGGCATTCATCATCTTGCCATATATCACGCGTCTAGCTGCTAAAGATATATCTGCTTGAGATGTAATAATTGTGGGACTTTTTCCTCCAAGTTCCAGCGTGACTGGTGTTAAGTGTTCTGATGCTGCCTTCATCACACTTTTTCCAACAGTTGTACTCCCTGTAAAGAAAATATAATCAAACGGCTGCTCTAGTAATTCCATCGTGGTTTCTTTCTCTCCTAAAAAAATATTCACATAAGATGAAGGAAACAAATGATGAATCATTTTTTCTATCACTTTCGAAAAAGTTGGTACCAGTTCAGATGGTTTTAAAATAGCTGTATTACCTGCAGCTATTGCCCCAACTAGTGGTTCAATTAATAATTGAAATGGGTAATTGAATGGTCCAATAATCAATACGACACCATATGGTTCACTGACAACACGACTTTTAGAGGGTTGTAAAAACAATGGTGTTCGTTTCTTTTCATCTTTCATCCATTTACGCAGTGATTTTTGTGTCATGCGAATACTATTTAGAACAAAACCGATTTCTGTCGCATATGTTTCTAATGGGTGTTTTCCTAAGTCTATTCTTAACGCATCGATAATTTCTTGTTCGTATGATATAATTCCTAATCTCAGTTTTTCAAGTTGTTCTAAACGAAAGGTTAACGTCTTTGTTTGTTGGGAATAAAAGAACTCACGTTGCTTTTTATATGCTGATGGAATTGTGGCTGTCATGAAATATCGTCTCCTTGCTTTCAATAGTTGTTACTCATAGTGTAGCAAATAAAAAAGAAAAAAACTGTTTTTCGTTTTTTTCTTTAAATGTTATTTAATTAAATCCAACCATTTTTCTTTAAACTCTTCGCAATACCATCATCATCGGCACTATCTGTTATTTCAGAAGCGAGTTGTTTCAAATTATCTGTGGCATTGTCCATTGCAATACTGTAATCAACCGCCTCAAACATGACTATATCATTATCTCCATCACCAAATGCGATGGTTTGTTCTTTAGTCATGCCAAGTTTATCTAACACATACTCGATAGCTAGCTTTTTATCGACACCTTTCACCGCAATTTCTCCGCTTTCAGGTCCAAATAATTCAACCGTTGAATGGTACATGTAACACTCATCACCGAATTTATCCGCAACGTCAGAAAACGATACGGTGTTATTGATAAAGGAGATTTTATTGACATTAGTATAGTCTACTACATCATTTTTATGTTCTTCTAATACTGCTTCAAACCAACTGACTTTTTCTGCCAATCCATCATAATCCTGATTTGTTTTCTTAGCAATCATTTTTATTTCTTCTCGAATTTTACGAACACAATTATCACTGCCATACAAACCGTCATTTGTTTCTAAGTAATAACCAATGTCATGTTCTTTAAAGTATGACAGAACTTCTTTGACAATCCTTTCGTCCATTGTTTGATGTTGGACCACTTCATCATTAATCACAATGTAGCCGCCACCAGCACCAATAATGCCATCAAATCCGACTTCTAAAATGCTATCTAAGATTTCTGGTTTAGAACGACCTGTACAAATATATGTTAAATTCCCTTTATCT
Organism: Vagococcus martis; assembly: GCF_002026305.1. Classification (NCBI taxonomy): domain Bacteria; kingdom Bacillati; phylum Bacillota; class Bacilli; order Lactobacillales; family Enterococcaceae; genus Vagococcus; species Vagococcus martis. The sequence continues at coordinate 1,021,171 of NZ_MVAB01000001.1, forward strand.
CTAAATGCTTGTATACTCTCTTTACTTGATGGTAAGACTTGTCCACTACTATCACACAATGTGCCATCAATATCAAAAAAAGCTATTTTCTTCATATTTATCTCCCCTTATTTAATCTCTTGTGAAAAAATCAAGTCTAGATAAATTATCTAGACTTGTTTCATTTATTATACCATCTTATAAGTTTTCACCATTAGATTCAATGATTTCTTTATACCAGTAGAATGAATCCTTACGATATCTTTCTAAACTCCCATTTCCTTCATCGTCTTGATCAACGTAGATAAAGCCATAACGTTTACTCATTTGTGATGTTCCACAACTGATTAAATCAATACATCCCCAAGTTGTATAACCCATCAAATCAACACCATCTTTAATGGCTTCTTTCATTTGTTCAACGTGTTGACGGATATAATCAATTCGGTAATCATCATGAATTTTACCGTCTTCTGTCAACTCATCTTTCGCTCCTAAACCATTCTCACAAACAAATAATGGTTTTTCATAACGGTCATATAATTTCATTAATGAAATACGTAATCCGATTGGGTCAATTGGCCACTCCCATTGTGATAATTCTAAATGTTCATTTTTAATTGGGCTATCGAAAGATCCGGCAAGTTTAGCTGCATCTTCTCTGGCTTCTGTTACGTGAGACATGTAGTAACTAATTGCAACATAATCAACAACACCTTCTCGGAGGATTTCTTCATCTCCTTCTTCCATTACAACGTGAATATCATTGTCCGCAAAGTATCTTGCCATATAAGTTGGGTACTCTCCACGTGCTTGAACGTCTGGGTAGAACATATTTAATTGGTTAGATTTTAATGCTTGTAATTGGTCTTCTGGTTTTGTTGTTAAAGCATATGATTCGATTTGGTTAATCATACAACCAATTTGTGCATCTGGAATAATTTCTTTACACGCTTTAACTGCCAACGCACTTGCTAAAAACTGATGATGTGATGCTTGATAGGTTGCTTGTAATTTATCTTCTGGTGCGATTAAATCTTCTAAAACGCCTGCTCCAGTATACAAACTATTTAAGTTCATGTTCATTTCGTTAAACGTAATCCAGTATTTTACTTTTGACTTATAACGAGTTAAAATCACGCGAGCATATTTTTCAAATAATGGAATTAATTCACGGCTCACCCAACCATTGTATTTTTCTGTTAATGTAATTGGCATTTCATAGTGAGACATTGTGACAAGTGGTTCAATACCATATTTAGCACACTCATCAAATACTTTATCATAGAATGCTAACCCTTCTTCATTTGGTTCTGATTCTAATCCTGTTGGGAAAATTCTTGCCCATGAAATAGAGATACGGAATGTTTTAAATCCCATTTCTGCCATTAAAGCAATATCTTCTTTATAACGATGGTAGAAGTCAATTCCCCAACGTTTTGGGAATAAGTATTTTTCTGGGTTTTCTTTGTATTCAGCTAATTCTTTCGATGTCACGTTAAATGTAAAGTTATCTACTTTACCTGTTGCATATGGGTCTTTATAAGCGGCATAATCAGATGTTGATAGACCTTTTCCGCCCTCATTATATGCTCCTTCAATTTGGTTGGCAGCTGTTGCGCCACCCCATAAAAATCCTTTTGGAAATCCTGCTTGTAGTTGTTTCATTAATAATTCCTCCCATTTTTTGTTTGATCTATATATAATTTATTTAGCTAACAACAATTAATACATCTTCTTGCCCGGCAGTGACGGTATCTCCTTCGCCTAGTGCTGGAACAATGTCTAAAAAGTTCGGTGTGTTCGTTACAATAATTGGGGTAAACAAACTATATTCAGCTTCCTCAATTACCTTTCGATTAAATGATAATAATTTATCGCCATGTGTTACCACATCACCTTCCTTAACAAAATACTCAAATCCTTTTCCCTCTAACTCAACAGTATCTAATCCAACATGAATTAATAATTCCACGCCATCATTTGATACTAAACCAATTGCGTGTTTTGAAGGAGTTGTCATAGTGACTGTTCCATCAAATGGCGCATACACAAAATCTCCTGAAGGAATAACACCAATTCCTTTTCCAACGACACCTGAAGCAAACGTATCATCTGGGCAAGTTGCTAATTCTTTCACTTCACCTGTTAATGGTGATAAAACTTTATGAGATTTATCTTTCGTTATTATTGGTTGAGCAACTGGTGTTGTCGAGGTATCTGCAGTAACGTCTTTTTTATCGCCTAACTCAAACGGTACTAACATCGTAACGATAAGTCCTACAAAGAAACTTGATAATACTCCAACAACTGCCCATAAGAAGTTATTTGTTCCATTTTCAATATAGGTTGGTAAAGCTAATAATCCTGGAACCGCGAAACTGAATGTTTTAACGACAAACAATCCATATATTGCCCCACCAACAGCTCCACCGGCCATACTGGCATAGAACGGTTTTTTGAGTTTCATTGTTACCCCATAGATAGCTGGTTCAGTAATACCAAATAATGCTGGAATAAAAGCAGAAACCGCAATTTGTTTCATTTTTTTATCTTTTGTTTTAATCAATACGCCAAGTGTCGCACCTGCTTGCGCTAAGTTTGCCACTAAATTTAATGGTAATAACATAATGTCATATCCTAATTTCCCAAGACTGGCAAACGTTCCCGGGAAAAACGCATAGTGCATTCCTGTTACAACGATTAATGGCATCAATCCTCCCATTAAGGCTCCAGCAACGGGACCTGCTACACCAAAAAGTTTCGTAAAGAACATCTCTAAGTAAGTTCCAATAAAGGTACCAAGTGGTGCGATAAATGCTAATACTAACGGTGCTGTAATTAATAATGTCAGTAACGGAACAAAAATAATGGTTAATGATTTCGGTACGATTTTTTTCGAATATTTTTCAACATAACTCATTAACCACACACCTAAAATAATCGGTAAAACAGATGAGGCATAATTATTCATAGGGATATTTAAAAATCCTAAAAACGTCACACTGCTTACTTCTCCAGCATCAGCAAGAGCCATGATTTGTGGATACATCAAGATACCGGCCAACGCTCCAGCTAGAGATGGATTTGTTTTAAATTTATTAGCGGCTGAAAATGCTACTAAAAATGGTAAGAAGTGGAAAGTCGCATTAGATATTGCATCTAATATCATATATGTCTGACTTTCAGCATTTAGCATATTAGCCCAAACTAGAATAGCCATGATTCCTTTTAGAAGACCACTACCTGTAATGGCTGCTAAAATTGGTGTAAAGATACCTGAAATAATGTCAAATAGTTTATCTAGAATGTTTCCTGATGATGAATTAGTACTGTCATCATCGACGATACTTCCATGAGTGATTTGATCAACTTCATTAAAAACATTAGCTACTTCACTGCCAATAATGACTTGGAATTGGCCACTTTGAAATTGCGCTCCCATCACACCATCTAATTGCTTAATTGCTTCGATATTAATTTTTTTACTATCTGCTACATTAAATCTTAACCTTGTAATACAATGCCAATTTTGAGTGATATTTTCCTTGCCACCCATTTCTCTTACAATATTTTCTGCTAATTGACGATTATCCATCGCTTTTTCCTCCTAGAATATCTATTTAGAATTAAATTGTTTGAAAATAAAAAACCTAAACAAACAGCCGCAACACATACTAGTGTTTACGAATTGCTTGTTTAGGTTTATGCCAATAATTGTTGCACGCCTAATCCAATGCTTGAGTGTCAGAAACCACTCGTTCTATATGTATAATTAAATAAATCAATTCATCATTGCTCACGTCTATATTATAGTCAGAATTCAACATTTCTTTAATTACCAAACTACATGCATAACTTTTAGGGTATTGCTCTTTGATAATATCAAATAATTTCTCATTCTCATTACTTTCTTGTACCTTATTATGCAAATGTCTGTTCATAAAATAGCGTATGTGCGTGACAAAACGCGAATAATTCAAACTATCTTTTTTCAGTGATACATTAAACAACGTCTGAATACTTTTGACAATACTTTTTAAAATCTTCGTAATAAAAATAGTTTCATCCATTGATTCCACACCATCTTGTGCATTGACAAAATGAAGTGCCATAAACGCAGCTTCCGATGATGGTAATGATATCTCTAACTCTGTTTTGATTTGTTCTAATGCATATTTTCCTAATTCATGCTCTTTTGAATACAAGAAGGGAATTTCCCATTGCATCGTATTTTCAGGTAAATCAATCCCTTGTTTTTGTCGATCAATCGCACATTGGATATGATCGGCTAATGCTATCATTAAGCTACCATTTAACTTTTTATTTAACTGTCCTTCCCCATATGTCACAATTTTTTCAGTAACATCAAGAACATCTGGTTGAATACTTTCAATAATAGCAACCATATTTTGATTATCTTTGCTTAAAAATGTCTTAGTTATCAGTGATTTATCTACTAAGTCATTCTTTTTCTTTTTAAATCCAATACCTTTACCAAATAACACAAACTCTTCATCATGCTCACTTACTGCTAATACTAAGTTGTTATTCAAAGACTTAACTATCGATAGAATTTAAATCACCTCATTTAAGGAACAAAAAAACACCAAATCAAAGTAGTCCTTCTACAATGGATTTGGTGGTGCCTGATCGTATCAGTTACACTCCGTCTATTCTATAAATAAACTATAACACCATTAGAAAGCGGTGTCAACTATAAAAGATAAAAAAATCTAGGTTTGAATCTAGATTTTTTTAATAGATAGTAGTTATTTTTTTAATTCTGGATATAATAACAACAACACATCCATCGTGAGTCGTTGTCCAACACCTGCATAAGGATAAATATGCATATGCATTGCTGGATTGAAGTTGGCTTCAATAATCCCATATGTTTGAGTATCTTCTTTATTACCATTGATTGAACTATCAGGAATAATTAAATCAATACCACATATTTTAGCTCCTAACGCTTCTACAGCGGACTCAGCTATCTGTTTATAATGTTCATTCATCTCTTCTGTCACATCTAGTGAATCGCCACCTGTACTGACGTTGGAGTTTTCACGAAGATAAACACGTTGATTTTTTTCAGGAATGCTTGCTTTAGTCAATTTTTGTTCTTTCAACATCAGCTGTTCAATATCACCTAACTGAATTTTTTCTAAAGGCGCTCTATGATGTGTCCCACGTAGACTATCTTTATTTTTTTCAGCTACCAATTCTTCAACAGTATGTTCCCCGTCACCAAGGACATTCGCTGGGGTTCGCAACATAACCGCACGCGTTTTTCCATCTAATACAAAGAATCGATATTCAGTACCAGGTAAAAATTCTTCAACTAAAATGCTATTGTCTTCACTAAATGCAATTCGAACCGCTTCATCATAATCTTCCTTTGTCGCACCATCTTTGAAAATAGAAATACCTAAACCATAATTCGTTGTTTTAGGTTTTACAACAATCGCACTATCTTTAAAAATCGGATAAGAAATAAGCGCCTCATCTACTGTTGAGAATTCTTTTCCTAAAGGAACATGGAATCCTGCTTTATCCAATACTTTTTTAGTGACTGTTTTATTCTCCATCATAAGAGGTACAACATAAGAATCACGACTCGTCATATTCGCATTTTTAACATACTCAACTTGCCCGTTTAATGATAATTTTAAAAACTGATCTGTTCTATCTAACACATCAACTTTGACACCTTTTTGTATCGCATCAAACATAAAAATTTGTGTTGATAATTCCATGTCTCGGTAACCAGCTAACTGATATGGTTTAGCAAATGCTTCATCATAATATAAATCAGCAAAATAACGACCTAAGTCTTCGTTTGTCCAACTTTTTTCTGCCATTAATTCTAACATTTCTCCTGCTAATGTTTTAGTTGGATGATCCATAACATGTTTCATTTCATTAAGTAAATCCGTACAGTCAAATGGTGTCGATAATTGCTCGTTTAATTCGGTCATTTTTTCTAGTAACCAAGACCCTTCTTCATGTAAAAAGGTCTTATCTAAAGGATGCTCTAATGACACTTTATTGTTATACTCCGTTCCTAAATCTAACATATGAGTGGCATCTATTGATTCTTCATCTAAGAACAACAGCGTTAGTAAGAACAAGTGTAAAAATCGCAGTGTTTTTTTTGAAATACCAATACGTTCAAATGGATCTAAGTCAATATTTCTAATTTCAATATAACTTACACCTCGAGTTAAAAGTTCCTCTACTTTATCACTGCCACGTAAACGAACAGACGAATAAAATTCTTTCGTTTCGATTAACTCACCATTATCTACTAATTCTTCTAAATCAGATACATATTGCTCGATTGTTTGATAGGACACAGCAATCTCTGGCCGATTTGTATAACCATACTCGCTATTTCTAATACTACGAACAGGTTGTTCTGGTTCTTTATCTGTAAAATATCTTTTATCAGCAAACGGACTTGCACCAAATAAATAAGTAATTAGCCAACGATAGCGTAAATATTGACGAGATACTTTTAAGTAAACATCCGTTCTAAACGCTACAAAGTCAGTGTAATCTGTTTGCAGTTGGAACAAACTCATTAATAAATCATGTGAGAACTCAAAATTATAATGAATACCACTCACCATTTGTTTTCTCTTACCATAGACTTTCGCTAAGTAACGACGGTAGTTAATATCTCCTTGATGTTCTAATTTTGCAATTTTAATATCACGATCATCTTCTGGTAAATCAGGTGGCATGCTAATTGGCCACAATCTCTCGCCATCTTCCATCGAACGCATCACAACGTCATGTAAGGCTTCTAATTGCTCGATAGCACCTTGATCTGTATCAAACACTTGAGTGATTAATTCAGTTTGTGTTTCACTAAAATCAGTTTGGATGTATGGATGAAAACTACGACTTCCTAAAGAAGACGGATGATCAGTTGTTGCCAATTCACCATTAGCATCGACACGCTGGCTTTCTTTTTCTAATCCTATTTTAAACCCAGAAAGAACGGATTGGATTCTTTCATCTGTTAAATATGTTTGTAAACTTTTCATTGTTATTGACCTTTTCCCTTTGTCATTTCTATGAAATATTATATCATTCTATGTTTTTAAACCATAATTTTTTGTTTATCCCACATAAAAAAGCCAGCCATCAAATGTGATGACTGACTATAACATTAAGCATTTGCTTTTGCATGTTTTCTTTTAAGTAATGTTCCTAAAACAAGGGCACTAATGAATGCTCCTAAAATAATAAATAGTAAATACATTAATGGATTACTTACTAATGCAATAACAAAGATACCACCATGTGGCGCCATTAATTTAATTCCTAATGACCCAACTAAACCACCTGTAACAGCAGCTCCAACTACAAAACTTGGAATCATACGTAATGGATCAGATGCAGCAAATGGAATAGCTCCTTCAGTTATAAATGAGAATCCCATGATTAAGTTTGGTAAAGCTGATTCTTGTTCTTTTTTAGTAAATTGATTTTTGAATAACATAATCGCAATAAAAATTGCTAACGGTGGAACCATACCACCAGCCATTACTGATGCCATTACCACACTACCACCACTTTCAACAGTCGCAGCAAGTGTGCCTGTACCAAATAGATAAGCTGCTTTATTAATTGGACCACCCATATCAATAACCATCATACTTGCAAGTAACGCACCTAATAAGGCAGCATTACCACCTGAAAGGTTTGCTAAAAAATTGTTCAGTGCGTTATTAATAGCTGACATTGGAATATTTACAAACAACATCAAGAATCCTGTAATTAGTAAACCAAACACTGGATAGAATAAAATAGATTTAATACCATCTAATGCTTTAGGTAGTCCTTTGAAGATAAATTTCAAGAATACAATCACATAACCAGCCAAGAAACCGCCAACCAATGCTCCTAAGAACCCTGATGGAATAGTATCTGTCAATTGTCCAAAGGCAACCCCACTTGCTGACATTGCTCCTGCTGCAAAACCAACTACTAAACCAGGTCGATCAGCAATACTTGATGCAATAAAACCAGCTAACACGGGTAACATAAAACCAAAAGCAGTGTCCCCAATTGTTTTAAAGTAAGCAGCAATCGGATGATATGATCCTAATTGACTTAATTGGTCTTGTGGCACACCAATCATTTGGTCGATTAAGAAAGCCAAAGCAATTGCAATCCCACCACCAATAACAAATGGTAACATATGACTAACACCATTCATTAAGTCTTTATAAATTTTAGCACCAACTGAACCAGAGCTTGATTCTTCTCCTTCCGATTCACTTGCATTGGCTGAACTATGGTAAACAGATGCACTACCGTCAGTTGCTAAACGAAGTAATTCTTCTGTTTTCTTAATCCCATCACTTACTGGACGGTTAACTAATTTTTTACCATCAAAACGCGCCATTTCAACATTTTTATCAGCTGCAACAATAACCCCAACTGCACGAGCGATTTCATCATCAGTTAATTTATGTTTAACCCCTTCAGAACCGTTTGTTTCAACTTTAATGTTAATGCCCATTTCTTTGGCTTTGTTCTTCAATGCATCCTCAGCCATGTATGTATGAGCAATACCTGTTGGACAAGCTGTAACCGCCACAACAAATGGTGCGTCTTCTACTTCTTCTACCACTTCTTTTTCTTCTTCATCTAATTTTTTCTCTGCTTTATCAATGATTGATAAGACTTCATCTGCTGTATTAGCTGCTTTTAAGTCAGCAATCATCCCTGGGTTTAATAACAAACGAGATAAGCTAGCTAAGGCTTGTAAATGTGTGTCATTAGCGCCTTCTGGAGCTGCAATCATAAAGAATAGATAAGTTGGTTGACCATCTAATGCTTCATAATCTAATCCTTCTTTGCTTCTTGCAAATAAAACAGTTGGTTTAACTACTGCTTTGTTTTTCGCATGAGGCATGGCAATCCCATCACCTAAACCTGTTGTTGTTTGTGCTTCTCTGGCTAGGATACCTTCTTCAAACACTTCTTTGTCGTCAATGCGACCTGTGTCGTATAATTTGTTGACCATTTCTGTAATAGCACCTTTTTTATCAGTGGCTTTTAGGTCTAAAATCATACACTCTTTAACTAATAAGTCATTAATTTTCATTTTACTTCCCCCTAGTATTCTTTTATGACGTCAATTTCAACACGTGCTAATTGGTGTTTAATTTCTTCTTCTGTTGCTAAATCTGCACTAAATGCTGTTGCACTTCCACAAGCAATCCCTGTTTTAAATGCTGTTACAGCATCACTACCTTGACTTAATTGACTAACAAACCCTGCTACAACAGAATCTCCTGAACCAACTGAGTTAACTAGTGTACCAGTTAATCCTTTTGCTCGGTAAATACCTGTTTCATTAAATAAAACTGCTCCATTGGCACCCATTGAAATAATGACATTTCTAGCACCTTGTTGAACAAGTTTTTCCCCATAAGGTAGCATGTCTTCAATGGTTTTAAATTCAACATCATAAAGATCTGCTAACTCATGTTCGTTTGGTTTAATTAATGATGGTTTGTATTTTAAAACATCAAATAAACTTGCATCACTAATATCCACTACAAATGGAACATGTTGTTCATGAGCCATTTTGGATAATGTCACATAGATATCTTTTGGCACTCCCATTGGTAAACTACCTGATAAAATCAACCAATCTTCTGGTGTCAAACTACTAATTTGGACATTTAAGTCATCTAAATCTTCTTGCTTAATAGAAGGTCCTAATCCATTAATTTCTGTTTCTTCTTCACCTTTTAGTTTGATATTAATGCGTGTGTCCCCTGACACATGGATAAACTCATTTTGAAGACCATGATTAATCAGTTGTTCCTCAATAAAAGTTCCTGTAAATCCACCAATAAAGCCAAGATTTCTTGATTGAACACCTAATTGAGCCAACACTCTGGATACGTTGATTCCTTTACCCCCAGGAAACTTGTATTCTTTCGTTGTTTTGTTCAATTTACCTTCTTCAAATCCAGGTACATTGATGACATAATCAATTGCTGGATTTAGTGTTAATGCATAAATCATTTTGTTACCTCCTTTATAGTTGCAACCCCTTGATACTGTGAGCGTTGTTTCTTTGTTAACTGATTCGTTATGATAATCCCTGTATCAATTGACTCGATTTGAGAAAAATTTAGCTTATCAAACTTTGTATCATCAACTAAAAAATAAACTTGTTGTGCTTGATGAACTGCCGTACGCTTCATCATGGCTTCTTCTGGATCAGCTGTCGTTAAGCCATAAACTGGGTGAACGCCATTCGCACCTATGAAAGCCTTATCAAAAAAATACCGCTTCAACTGCTCGCCACCAAACTGACTAACGGATGCTGTTGTGTTCTTTCTAATATTTCCACCGATTATAATCGTATCAAAACCTAAATCAGTCGAAACACACGCATGATGCACGGAATTTGTTACGATTGATACATTTTTTTCTTTTATAAGTGATAATAATTCCAAAGTTGTTGTTCCAGCATCGATATAAACAACATCACCTTCTTTTATTAATGATGCAGCATATTGCGCAATTTCTTGTTTCTTTTGAACGTTTCTGGAAGATTTTTCTTTCATCGTTAATTCCGGTTCTAAACGAAACGTTAACTTAGCCCCGCCATGAATTCGTACTAGCCAACCTTCTGCTTCTAATTCTTGCAAATCTCTACGAATAGTCGATTCAGAAACACCCAGTTCTTCAATCAACTCACGAACTTTAATTACTTTTTTTGCTTTTAACTCATCTAAAATTTTTGCTTGTCTTTCCTCAGTCAACATAACTCTCACTCCATACCTGTATTATACAATCACAAACAGTCAAAATCAATCAAAAACCGTCAAAAATTATATAAAAAAAGAAGAGGTTTCCCTCTTCTTTCTGTTACATGTTATCTGGCGATTGAATACCAAGTAAGCGCAATCCTTCCTTAAGTACCACGGATACTGAATAGACTAAAGCAAGGCGTGCATCTTTTTGACTGTTATCTTCTAATATTTTTGTTTTTGAATAATACTTATTAAATTTTTGAGCTAAATCAATCACGTATTTAGCCACTACTGAAGGCTCATATTTACGATAAGCTTCTTGTACTTTAGCTGGGAAATTATATAAAGCCTTCACAACTTCCCATGATTCATCATCTGATAGTGTGTAAGTTGCTTCACTAGTTGGAGCGATCCAGTCAGCTTTTCTTAAAATACTTTCACATCTTGAACGAGTATACTGGACGTATGGGCCTGTTTCTCCTTCAAACTGGATAATATGGTCTAGGTTGAAGTCGAAATTATTTAGACGATCATTTTTAAGGTCATGGAACACAACTGCTCCAACACCCACTTGATGTGCCACTTCTTCTTTGTTTTCTAATGTTGGATTCTTTTCGTTAATAATGTTTTGTGTTGCATTAATGGCTTCATTCAACACTTCTTCTAACAGAATAACATTTCCTTTACGTGTCGATAACTTTTTACCATTTGATGTAATCAAGCCAAATGGGATATGTTTGATATCATCTGACCACTCGTAACCCATCTCTTTTAAAACAGCTTTTAATTGTTTAAAGTGAATAGATTGCTCGTTTCCTACAACATAAATTGATTCGTCAAAATCATAATTTTCTTTACGATACATAGCTGCCGCTAAATCACGTGTAATATAAAGTGTTGCGCCATCTGATTTTCTAATCAACGCTGGATTTAAATCATATTTTTCAAGATTTACAATATCTGCACCATCATCAGAAACCAATAATCCTTTCTCAAGTAAACTATCAATAACTGGTTGCATTTTATCATTGTAGAAGGCTTCACCATTATATGAATCAAACTCAATCCCTAACATATCATATACTTTTTGGAATTCTTTTAGTGATTCTTCACGGAACCATGTCCATAATTCAATAGCTTCAGTATCACCATCTTCTAGCTTTTTAAACCATTCACGTGCTTGATCATCAAGTTCAGGGTATTTTTCAGCTTCTTCATGGAAATGAACATATAAAGCAAGTAACTCACTAATTGGGTTTTCTTTGACTTTTGCTGCGTCTCCCCATTTTTTATAAGCCACAATTAATTTACCAAATTGTGTTCCCCAGTCACCAACGTGATTGATTTTAACCGGTGTATAACCCACTTTGTCAGCTAATTCAGCTAATGAATTTCCAATAACTGTTGAGCGTAAATGTCCCATTGACATTGGTTTGGCAATATTTGGTGAAGACATATCAATAACAACATTTTTTCCTTGACCAAGTGTTGAGTCACCATAATGATTTTTCTTAGATACTACATCATTTAATACCGCATTACTAACTTCAGATTTTTTAAGGAAGAAGTTAATGTAACCACCCATTGGGATGATTTGTTCATAATTTGTTGTATCAACATCTTTTGATAATTCTTCAGCGATCATATTTGGTGCTTTTCTTTGGATTTTAGACAAAGAAAACACTGGGAAAGAATAGTCTCCATGATCACTTGATTTTGGTTTTTCAATTAGATTTAAAATATCCTCATAGCTTAATTGCTCACCTAATACTGCTGCTAAGTCTTTAGCAATCATCTCTTTAAAATTCATAAAGTGAATCCTCCTCGTATTAATAAAAAAACGTCATCCTATTAAGTTTTGTGTCTTAATAGGAGACGACATAAATAGTCATAAATGAAGCCTTATTTTTGAAACTTATCATTTCTTTATAGTAATCACTATTACTCCATGAACATTATCCATATCGGGTTTATTATAGCAAGAATTACCTTAAAAATCTAACTAAAAAATCAATTCCATTTTTTGTTCTATCGTTATCAAACTTTTGGTATAAATAAATTACCTAGAGTAGCTGCCATAATAGCTTTTATCGAGTGCATTCGGTTTTCTGCTTCTTCAAATTGGCGGCCATATTCACTTCTAAAAATATCATCTGTTATCTCCATCTCTGTGATACCAAATGTATCAAAAATCATCTGGCCGAACTCAGTTTTTGTATCATGAAAAGCTGGTAGACAATGAAGCACAATTAAGTCATCATTAGCATTACCTGTTTTTTCAATCATATCTCTGTTAATTTGATATGGCATCAATAATTCTACACGTTCTTTGAATTTATCTTCTTCACCCATAGAAACCCAGACATCTGTATATAAAACATTTGCACCACACACAGCTTTGGCTACATCATCGGTAATCAGTAATTGACTGCCGGATTGTGTCGCAAATTCAGTGGCATACTCTGTGACTTCTTGACTTGGAAACAATGATTTAGGTGCACAGATTCGAACGTTTACTCCTAAAATCGCCCCTGTTACTAGCAAACTATTTGCCATATTATTGCGTCCGTCACCTACATAAACAAGCGTAATCCCTTCTAAATACCCAAAATTTTCTTTTATTGTCATAAAATCGGCAATCATTTGTGTGGGATGCCACTCATCAGTCAAGCCATTCCAAACCGGGACACCAGAATATTTCGCTAAATCTTCCACAATTTCTTGGCTAAAACCACGAAATTCAATCCCGTCAAACATACTCCCCAACACAATTGCTGTGTCTTCCACTGATTCTTTTTTACCAAGTTGAATATCATTTTTCCCTAAATACTCTGGGTGTGCTCCTAAATCAATCACAGCTGTTGTAAATGCTGCTCTGGTTCTAGTAGATGTTTTTTCAAATAACAAGGCAATATTTTTTCCTTCCAAATAACGGTGTGGAATATTTTGTTTCTTTAATTGTTTTAAGTGAATACTAAAATCAATCAGATATTCTAATTCTTCTTTGGTAAAATCCTTTTCTGCTAAAAAACTACGACCTTGAAATAAAGATAAACTCATTGCTATCTCCCCTTTTCATTAACCTGAGTTTTAACATACATCAACTATATAAGAATCCACTTTGAAACAACTTAAACTCTGTTACAAAGTGGATTATGTTTACTATTATTTTTTCTCTGGTACAAACTGTTTGAAGTAATCATTCACGATTTCAGCATCTTCTTTTGATTTTGATAATATTAAAATCGTGTCATCTCCCGCAACACATGCGACTATCTCAGAAAACGACTGTCTAAAACTATCAATCAATACACCTAACAGTTGACCATTACCAGGTAACACTGTCAACACATTGATAAATTCAATTTGAACCAATGATACACCTGTTTCTCTGATAACATTTTTCAAACGTTCTTCATCTGTCAATTTCTTTTCTGTAGACGTATCATCATCCAAAATACGATAATACGACCGACCGCTAGAATTATGACTTTTTATAATATTTAACTCACGCATATCTCTTGATATAGTTGACTGAGTTGTACGGACATTTTCTTTTTCTAGACATTTAATCAATTCAGATTGATTTTCAATGTTATTCTCTGATATTACTTTTTTTAAAATAGATTGTCGTGTCTCTTTATTCACGTTAACTCTCCTTACTATCAGGCTTTGACGTATAAATATAGTAAGAACTTATCTTTATACGTCATCTATCCTACTAGATAGTGGCTTACCCCTCAAGTTCTTTGTTTAATTGGTCTGTATTTAAAAAATCATAACGAGAGAAAAATGATAGTAATGTTTCTAAGACTGCTTTATTTTTACCATCGACATCATTTTCTACTTGAAGAACGAGTAATGGCTCATGCAAACTCATTCTTAGTAAAAACCATCCTTGACCAAAGTTATCAGAAACTGTCGTACGAATGCCTTCTTCATTGTCCATATCAATGATAAATCCTGGTGTTTCTGCCACTAAATCATGCATCGCAACAATGATTGATTCACCTAATAATTTATAATCTGCTCCACTTATTTTGAAACGCACTTCAGTTGTTTCAGCTGGTTGTTTTAAGTCAGCGATTAAATCACTTAGTTCTAAATTTTGTTGTTTTAATTTTGGTAGTAACATTAATATTTTAGCTACCACATATGCCCCATCATCTAAAAAGTAGTTCTCTTTAAAAGCGGCATGTCCACTTGTTTCGATTGACAATGGCACATCAATTCCTTGTGAGTTTAACTCAATGCCTTTATTTATCACATTACGGTACCCACAAAGGTAGCGCACTTGTTTTCCATTTAAACCTTCAATAAATGTTTTTAAGTGACTTGATGTAGGAGAATTCGTCACAATCGTTGCTCCCGGATAGTCATTTAACACAATCGTTGCTAATACCGCTATCAGATTATTTCGGTTAATGACTTCACCTGATTTGTCCACTACAGCAGCACGGTCCACATCAGTATCAAAAATCACCCCTAAATCAGCATGGTTTGCTAATACGGCTTCTTTAATACTTGCCATTGCTTCTTTATTGTCAGGATTAGGAATATGATTTGGAAAATGACCATCAGGATCTAAAAATTGGCTTCCAGTTATATCTGCTCCTAGAGTTTCTAATACCTTCTCGGCAAAAAATCCTCCTGCTCCATTTCCAGCATCTAGCACGATTTTAAACCCTTCAAGCGGTTTATCACTTTGCGTTTGGGCAATAATTTTATCAACTAAATCTTTAGAGTAAGCTGATAACACTTCTTTTTCTTCTACATGGCCTACAACGTTTGTTTTTTCAAACGTTTCTGGGGCATGTTCTAAAATAAACTCAATATCTTCATGCTCTGCTCCACCATCTTTAGTAAATAATTTAATACCATTATAGTAAAACGGTAAATGGCTAGCTGTAATCATGATGCCACAATCTGCATTAAATTCTGGAAATTGTGTTGCCATAAACATTGCTGGTGTTGTAGATAGACCAACATCAATCACGTGAATATCTTCAGTCATAAACGCATCAATTAACCATTGTTTGATTGACTCACCTGATAAGCGACTATCTTGACCAATCGCGATGGTAATCGGTGTATGTGTGACACCTTTTTCCTGTTTCAACCAAGTGATAATCCCTTTAGCGATTCTCTCTACCTGTTGTTGTTCAAGATTTGCTGTATACCCTTCTGCTGTAATGGCAACCCCACGTATGTCAGATCCATTTTGTAATTGATTCAAGTCTGTCATAAATACCCTCCTATTTACGATAAAGTAAGTTTTACATATCTACTTTACCTATTTACAACATTATATCATCAAAATGGCGCAATAAGCGGTATCTCTTAAAAATTTTAAAGGGCTTTAATTTCTTTTACAATCAAGTCCAAGCCCTTAGTCAAATTTTTTAAAGACAAACAAATAAGCAACAAAAAACCGTCGGCTTTTGTTGCTTATTTGTAATTATTTTTATACATTCACATCTTTTGATATAACATTATAATTTATAGACACTGACTTGATTAAATAAATCATCAAATTTAGTTTTATCAACACATCCCGTTGTGTCTTCCATCGCATTCAACATACCTAATGTCATCGCATACTTCAATACTTCCTCAATTGATTTCCGCTTGGATAAACCAATTGCTAACCCTGCCACAGTTGAATCCCCACTTCCCACAGGATTTTTTACTGGGATACTAGGAATCTCTACTCGGTAAAACGACTCATCAAACTTTACAAATGCACCATCTTTACCTAATGACACCATGATTAATGGCACACCATCAAATAATGAATGGCTTAGAATGTCTGAAAAATTAGTATAATCAGCTGATACTTCTTCCCCTAATAAGGTTTGCAACTCATCACTATTAGGTTTAATCGCATAAGGTTTAACAGATGATTCTAAGGCAAGTTTTAAACTTTCTCCTGATGTATCGAGGATAACCTTTATATCTGTAGTAGATAACAATGACAATAAGCGACTGTAATAATCCTTTGATACCCCTTTTGGTAAACTGCCGGATAATGTGGCAACATCACTAGATGCTGCCAATGTCAAAAATGTTTCTTCAAAGGATGACAGCTCCTCAATTGAAATGGTTGGGCCTGCTTCTAGAATCTCTGTTTGTTTATGGTTATCATGCAATATCGCAATACAATTTCGTGTGTCACCTTGTATATTGGAAAAGTCATGCTTAATCCCTTCACTCGATAGATTTTCTCGAATAAACTCACCCAACACACCACCTAACAGTCCAGTACTAATAACTTCTTCTTCCATTTGATGAATCACTCGCGTCACATTTAATCCTTTACCACCCGCTGTTTTTCTCACCTTATCGCAACGATTGACATCGTCAAGTATCAATGTACTTAGTGGATACGAAATGTCGACTGATGGGTTCATCGTAACTGATACAATCATTTTTTCACCCACTATGATAATTTATTATGCCAAGATGAAGCTGTCGCATTTAGAGCATCATTTAGCTCATCCATATTTTGTTTACCTTGTGTGTTTAACCACTCAATAGCGGATTCTCTTCCTTCTTTGACAAATACTTCGACACTATCTTTCCATGTTGCACGGCCACACAGTACCCCATTAAATGTTGACTCTGCCTCTTTTGCAAAATACAACGTGTCTTGGAATAATTTCGCACTCACGCCTGCACTTAAAAAGATAAACGGCAAGTGTGTGCTGTCACTTTGTTCTTTGAAATAGTTTAGTGCTTCTTCTTTTGTGTAAACCACATCAGTTGCCTCTTTAGCGAATCCTTCCACATAATTCATGTTCACTGGCACTTCTACTTTTAATACATCCACTTGATAACGATCTTTTGAGAATTCTTTCATCATCTCATTGACTTTATGCGGTTTAACTTTTGCGTAATCTTTTCCTTTTGCGTCATCTATTAGAGCATCATAAGTTAATAATTCAAGATAAAACGGCATATCTTCAGCCACGCATTCTGACCCGATACGTTCAACAAATGCTTGCTTACGCTCATTAATCTCATCTGACTCATCGACATCATAGTAAAGTAAGAATTTTACTGCATCCGCTCCTGCTTCTTTTAATCTAAGTGCTGACCATTCAGGTAATAAATCAGGGAAACGTCCTGGTTCAGTCGCATCATATCCTGTTTTTTCGTAAGCTAATAACAATCCTGCATCGTCTTCTTTTACTTTAGAAGCAGGCAAACCATATTCTGGATCTAATAAAATAGAAGAAGAATAAGGCGTTAAATATTCAGAAATAAGTTCTTTAAATTCGACAATCGCCTTTTCAACATCTCCATTAAATCCTTGTTCTGACAGCATACGTTTCAATGCACCACGTTGGTCAATGGCAAGAGCCGCGATGATGCCGTCTTTTGTCGATAAATGAGTCATACGTACTAATTTTTTTTCACTGATTTTTTTCATGATGATAATCCCTCTTTCGTATTAGTTAAATGGATGAATCGTAACACCTTGAACAACGCGATTAACTGTCCCTGTAGGTGATGGTGTATCTGGTTTATTCTTAACCTTAACTGATGTTAATAAGGCAATGATTTGTGCAATCATCACTAAAGGCAACGCTAAAAATCCGTCCGCCAATTGATAATCATTTGTGAGCGAGATATTTTTTCCGCTATATTGTGTGTTATTTTGTGATAAAGCAATGGTTTCCACTGCTATAGCGTTTCCATTAATTTCTTCCAAAATATCCACATCATACTGACTAGTGTATGTGTCATTGCTAATGAACCCAAATACTAATGTTTTATCATCCACAAATGATTTAGGGCCATGTCTAAACCCTAATGAAGAATCAAAGACTGTCGCGATTTTTCCTGCTGTTAATTCTAGTAATTTCAACTGAGCTTCTCTTGTTAATCCTGATAGACTCTCAGATCCTAAATAAACAACTCGATTGAAATCTTGTGCTACAACATTAGACAGCGTATCTTCCATTGTAACTACTTGTTTTCCCATATTTACCATCGTTGATACAATCGTTTCGTGATCAGTGTGAACCAAATCAAAGATTAATAAAGCAGCCAAGGTCATACAAGAAAAACTTCCTGTCATAGCAAACCCTTGGTCATTCGAACGAGTTGGCATTAACATAACAAAAGAATGTTTATCATCTTTAGCATTCACTGCAAGTTTTCCCTCAGGAGCACAACTAATAATCAAATGCTTCACATTTTTTACAACTTGATTGGCTAAATCTATCGTCGCGACACTTTCAGGACTATTTCCACTTCTTGCAAAAGACACAAGTAACGTTGGAGAATCTTCTTTAAAATAATTTAAAGGTGCTGACACGATATCAGTTGTTGGGATGGCTTCAAAAATAAAATCAGATGTATTTCCATAACGTGTTAAATGTGGTTTAACGACATCTCCCACGTATGCAGACGTTCCTGCTCCTGTAAAAATCACACGAATTTTTTCAGTTGTTTCTTTTTTAAACCCTTCTAAAAAAGCCATTAAATTTTCTTTATGGGAATTAAAAATTTCAAGTGTTTCATTCCATAATTCTGGCTGTTGCTTAATTTCATTTGTAGTAATCACTGCACCTATCTCTTCTAACTGTTGGTTGGTCCAATCTAACATGTAAAGCACTCCTTCTCATTTAATTTTTATGGTGTAATACTTTGTATCTAAATTGATCGGCTCTTGCCACACTTAATGTGTATTCAATGATTTCATTTTCTTGATTCACTGTTTTTCTGACTAAGTTTAAGGCCGCTGAACCTATTGGGACTTCAATGTATTCGGCATCTTTATCACTCACAAAGCTGGCATAAAATTCTTCTTCTGCATATTTTATTCGTTGATTATATGTGTCATAAAACACATCATACATTGGCTTGTCTTCCAACATCTCACTTGTTAACCCTTCAAAACGTTTGTATGGTAAATACGTTCTTTCTAACATCATTGGCTCCCCATCGGCTAATCTTAATCGTTTCATTTTAATTAACTGACTTCCCTTATGTACTCCCAGTTGTTCACTTAAATAATTATTACTTTCAACAACTAAAAATTCTAAAATTTTGGTTGAGGGTTCTTTTCCTAAAGACTTCATTTGTTCTGTAAAACTGTAGGCTCCTGTTAGGTTTAAAATGCTATTTGATACACCAGAAACAAACGTTCCTTTACCATGTTTTTTATAGATAAACCCTAAATTTTCCAATTCTTGTAAAGCTAATCTAACGGTTGTTCGACTAACACCGTGAATCTCTGCTAACTCTCTTTCTGATGGTAATAAATCATGCGCTTGATGTTCTTTTTCAATAGATTCTTTTAATTCATCGACTAGTTGACCATATAATGGTTGCTTCTTATTTTCCATGTTCCCCTCCTAATACCACTTTTAATACCAACTGGTAGTAACCACTTATATTATCAATTATTTGTTATTAAATGTCAAGGGTAGATAACTTAGTTCAGAAAACGCTTTATTTTCATTATTATTTATTGTACAATGGCAGTGACTTAACATGTTAACATATAGGGGTGATTTAATGGATAACAAACAAGCGTTGATGTCACTAGGTAAAAATGTGACAAACGAATGGCTTACAGAACAAATTAACTGGTGTGTAAAAAAAATTGGGCAAAATATGGTACGATATGGCGAGAAATTCCCATCAGCCTGTGCAACAAATGGCGTTTATCGAATTAAAGAAAATGACGATTGGACGAATGGTTTTTGGACAGGCATGTTGTGGATGACTTACGAATGGACACATGATGACAAATACAAAAACTTGGCACAAAAAAATATCGATAATTTTCAAAAAAGACTAGATGGCCATTTTATTTTGGACCACCATGACATTGGATTTTTATACAGTTTATCGACTGGTGCTGGATACAAAATAACTCAGAATGAACATTACAAAAAACAGTTACTTCAAGCTGCTGATGTGTTATCTGCTCGCTATCACGAAAAAGGTGGCTTTATACAAGCTTGGGGTAAATATGGAGACCCTGGTGAATATCGACTCATTATCGACTCACTACTAAACCTACCTCTCCTCATTGAAGCTTATCGTTTATCAGGGAACACCACGTATAAACAAATTGCTGAAGCTCATTATAAGACACTGTTGAACACTGTGGTACGACCAAGTTATTCTACTTATCATACATTTTATTTTGATACAGAAACAGGCTTGCCAACATACGGTGCCACTAGACAAGGAAATGCAGATGACTCTATCTGGGCTCGTGGACAAAGTTGGGCAATTTTAGGGATTCCTTTATTCGAAAGACTAAACCCTTCTCAAGAATTCCCTTCGATTTATCAACCTATTGTGGATGTGTTTATTGATGGGTTACCAAAAGATTTGGTACCTTATTGGGACTATGATTTTACAGACGACAAACCTTCTGACAAAGATAGCTCTTCTCTTGCGATTACTGCAACCGGACTACTTGAAGCCGACAAACAAAACGCCTACCCTCATGCTAAAGAATTAGCTAAAGGAATGGTTTACAAATTAGGAGAAGACTATACATCAAAAAACGAGCCTGATAATGAAGGACTATTACTCCATGGTGTTTATTCTCATAAAGAAGGAAAAGGTGTCGATGAACCAAACTTGTGGGGAGATTATTTTTACTTAGAAGCACTCATGAGCTTAGCAAACCCTAACTGGGAGAAATACTGGTAAAGGAGGAAATATAATGCAAACTTTTGAAATCAAAGAAGATTTTTTATTAGATGGAAAGCCTATAAAGATTATTAGTGGGGCTATTCATTATTTTCGTATGACACAAAATCAATGGGAAGATAGCTTATACAACCTAAAAGCCCTTGGTGCAAATACTGTTGAAACTTATATTCCTTGGAACATTCACGAACCTATAGAAGGAACATTTGACTTTAGCGGTATGAAAGATGTCGTCGCATTTGTTGAATTGGCTCAAGAAATGGGGCTATATGTGATATTACGTCCGTCTGTCTATATTTGTGCTGAATGGGAATTTGGTGGATTACCAGCTTGGCTATTAAAAGATGGGTTAATTCGATTACGTTCGACTGACAAAATTTTCATGGAAAAAGTAGAAAATTATTATCATGAATTATTACCAAAACTTCGACCACTACAAGTTACTCAAGGTGGCCCTGTCATTATGATGCAAATTGAAAACGAATATGGATCTTACGGCATGGAAAAAGAATACTTATTAGCTACAAAAAAAATAGTGGAAAGTTATGGAATTGATGTGCCTTTATTTACTTCTGATGGATCATGGAAAGAGGTTTTAGATGCTGGTTCATTAATTGATGAAGATGTCTTTGTCGCAGGAAATTTTGGTAGTCAATCATTAAAGAATGCTGCTATTTTAAAAGATTTTATAACTGAGCACAATAAAAAATGGCCCATTATTTCTATGGAGTATTGGGATGGTTGGTTCAATCGTTGGGGAAATGACATTATTAAACGTGACCCACAAGACTTAGCTGATGAGGTTGAAGACATGCTGAGCGTGGGGTCTATTAATCTTTATATGTTTCATGGTGGCACTAACTTTGGCTTTTACAATGGTTGTTCTGCTCGCGGAAATACTGATTTACCACAAGTGACTAGCTATGATTATGATGCACTACTTAACGAAAGTGGTCAACCAACTGAAAAGTATTACCTTGTACAAAAAGCAATCAAAAAAGTCTGTCCTGACGTTTGGCAAGCTGAACCTCGTGTAAAAGAGTTAGATAATGTAGGTTCTTTCCCTATTGATAAAAGCGTATCACTTTTCCATACAAAAGACGACATCGTCAAATCAACTTACTCTTCATATCCTTTAACGATGGAACAAGCTAGCTCAGGGTACGGGTACTTGCTTTATGATTTCGAGTTAAAGAATTATCATCATGAAAATAAATTTAAAGTTATCGAAGCTAGTGATCGTCTTAAAATATATGCTGACGAATCACTCATAGCCACTCAATATCAGGAAACAAACGGAGAAGAACTCATGCTACAAGGCAATCCTGATTCAGATACCATTCATATGGATGTGTTAGTTGAAAATCTAGGTCGTGTTAATTATGGTTACAAGCTAAATAACACAACACAAATGAAAGGAATTCGTGGTGGTGTGATGTATGATATCCACTTCCATCAAGGATTTAAGCACTACCCGTTGACTTTATCTAAAGAACAACTAGCTGCGATTGATTTTGACAAAGAATCAAACCCTTCTCATCCTTCATTTTATCAATCAACCTTTAATTTAGAAAATGTAAAGGATACTTATATCGATTGTTCCGCGTATGGAAAAGGAGTTGTTGTTGTGAATGGCATCAATTTAGGTCGTTACTGGGATAAAGGACCTCATCTTTCACTGTATTGTCCGAAAGAATTTCTTAATGTTGGAGAAAATGAAATTATTATTTTCGAAACAGAAGGTAAACACATCACTAATGTGACATTTTCAGATACACCAGTGTATGTATAAAAAATAGAAGTCAAAGCAGTTATTCTGCCTCGACTTCTATTTTTGTTTTAAACGACTTCCAATGTTTGTAACTAACGATATACTCTGCCACACTATTATCTGGTAAAAATGTTTGTTTTTCTTGAAGAACAGCCGGTTCTCTAAAGCTTAGTTCTAATGCATTAGTAATAAACGCATCTTCAGGAAATACAATCTCATTTGTTTCAACCGATGATTGTGTAAATAAGTCTATCCCAAAATCTTTTCGCACTCGATCATAAATACTTTGATACTCGGATAAATTTGTACTGATAGGCTCTTTCATTAATTTTTTTGGTAAATGTGTGATATTTAAAATAAATGGAATTCCTTCAGATGAACGCACTCGTACAATTTTATAGTAACTATCATTTTTAGATAGTTTGAGTTTTTGCAATACATCTGGTTGATTCTCTTTTGTTACAGATAAAACATCTATTTTTTCAGTATCTAATGAATGGTTTTCAATATCAGAAAAACGAACTGTTTTAGATATCTTAGCTTTCGACACAAATGTCCCCTTACCTTGTATCCGGTATAAATACCCCATAGATGTCAGCTCATTCAATGCTTTGACTGCTGTAATCGAACTAACTGAGTAACGTTTTTTAATATCCGCCTCGGAATAAAACTTATCCCCTGGCACAAACACATGATTTCTTATTTCTTCTAATAAATCATTTTTAATTTGTTGATACTTTGGAATCATCATTTCAACCCCTTTCTATAAACGATTCCATAACATGTTAAGTTATTAATAATAATATACATCATTTTTTCTATAAAATAAAGAAAGAAAGTGTTTACATATTGTTTAACTAATGATATATTTATTTTGTAAAAACCTAACATGTTAAGTTGTTAACTTGAAGTTAAATAGGAGGGATTCAATTGAAAGATATCATTTTAGTCAGTCATGGTGATATGGCCAAAGGAGTCAAACATAGTTTAGAAATGATTACGGGAAAACAAAAATCGGTCCATGTTGTCTCATTAAAAGATGATGGTGATGACAAACAATTTGAAAGCGATTTATTAAAAATCATGTCCAAAATAAATGGTAAAAAACTAATTATCGCAGATTTACTTGGTGGAACACCTTGTAATGTTGCTCTGACTCAATATTCGGAAGATGAAGATGTTGATATCATCGCAGGTATGTCGCTTCCTTTAGTTGTAGAAGCCACACTCAATACGCAAGCGACAACGAAGAATTTAATTGGAAGTGCTAAACAAATTGTCGTAAATGTTAAAAACCAACTTGAACAAAGCACTCATATCGGTGAGGGAAATGACATTGATTTAGACAAATATGCTGAGTTCAAAGGAAAGGAAAATATTGTCAACATTCGTATTGATGAGCGATTGATTCACGGACAAGTTGCAGGAATTTGGTCAACTAGCTTAAATACACAACGAATCATTGTTATTAACGATGAGGCGGCAACAGACCCGTTACAAAAATCATCTCTTCGTATGGCCGCTCCAACATCTATGCGTTTATCTGTTTTAACCATTAAGAATGCCGTAAAAAATATCAATTCTGGAAAATATGGTAAACAACGTTTGTTCATATTGTTCAAAAACCCTACTGACGTCTTAAGATTTATTGAAGAAGGCGGCAACATTAATCGCATTAATGTTGGTAATATGAGTCATAAAAACGGGGCACGTGAAGTCACTAAAAGTATTAAAGTCACTATAGATGAAGAAGTAGTATTTCACAAAATTGCTGAACACGGAGTTGACATCACTGCTCAATTAGTACCAAATGATCCAATCATTAATTTTATGGAAAAATTAGATCGTTAAAAAAATAATGCTTTACAAGGAGGATAATTATGCACAGTTTAGGAACATTTCAAATTATATTAATTACGATTTATGCATTTATTGCTATTAATGACTCTCTTATTTCAAACACATTAACTCAACCTGCAATTGCTGGTATGATTTCTGGTCTTATTATGGGAGATTTAACAACTGGTTTAATGGTTGGCGGGACACTTCAATTGATGCGTTTAGGGATTGCCGCTTTTGGCGGGGCATCTGTTCCCGATTATTTCACTGGTGCTGTACTGGGTACTGCATTTGCGATTATTTCAGGTAAAGGTGCCGAATATGGCATCGGACTTGCAGTTCCCGTGTCACTGTTGATGTTACAACTAGATGTTATCGCTCGTTTTTGTAACGTGTTCTTACTACATAAAATTGATAACGCGATTGATAACTTACAAGTGAAAAAAATCTCTCGTTTAGTTCTTTCCGGATCATTCTTATGGGGATTCTCACGTGCGATCCCAATTTTACTAATGCTTTTAATCGGTGATAATGCCGTTATTGCTATCACAAATGCGATTCCTGAATGGTTAATGAATGGACTTAAAACTGCCGGTGGCGTATTACCTGTAGTCGGGGTTGCGATTCTTTTACGATACTTACCAACAAAACAATACATTCCTTTCTTATTATTAGGTTTCTTCTTTGTAGCATACTTGCAAGTACCTATGTTAGGAGTAACTATCATCGGACTTGTTGCAGCTATTTTAGTTTTCAAACGTGATTCAACTAAAGGGTCTGTTGGAGAAGCCGCTGTGGCAAACAACTCTACTAGTTTAGAAGGAGGATTTGATGGAGATGAGTAATAGCAAACAATTAACTAAAAAAGATTTAACAACAATGAGCTGGCGCTATATTTTAGGAAGTCAGTTAAACTGGAACTACGAACGTATGATGAGTTCTGGATATTTATACGGAATCATGCCAGCACTTCAAAAATTCTATGGTGATGATGAAGAACAATTTAAAGATATGATGAAAACTCACAACCAATTCTTCAATACTAATGCAATTTTCGGTAACTTAATCATGGGGATTGATGTTGCGATTGAAGAACAAGATGGCTATGCTGCTAAAGATACTATCGTTGGTCTTAAAACGGCCTTAATGGGCTCATTAGCCGGTGTTGGGGATTCACTCTTCCACGTAATCTGGGGAACAGTATTTGGTTCTATCGCTGGAACGCTTGCACAAAATGGATCAGTCGTTGGCTGTCTTATCTGGATAGTTGCAAATATTGCTTTATTATTTGGTCGTGCTGCACTACTTCCAATGGGATACAAACAAGGGGTTAAATTAGTTACAACATTAAAAGACAAATTAGCTGCTTTTACAAATGCTGCGACTATCCTAGGGGTAACAGTTATTGGTGCCTTGATTCCTTCAGTTATCAAAGCTAGTGTGCCTATGGTTTATAAGAAAAATGGTGTTGAATTAGTTATCCAAGATACACTTGATTCTATCTTACCTGCCTTAGTTCCAGTTTTACTAGTTATGTTAACTTACTGGATGCTTGGTCAAAAGAAACTAAATTCTACACGCGTTATCTGGATTATCTTAATCCTTTCAATTGCGCTTAGTGCATTTGGTATTTTAGCTTAATTATTAAAATCTAACCATCAAGCTATTTTTAAAATAGCTTGATGGTTTTTTGTCTTCTTTAACAATATCTTCTACACATAAACTGAAAATTATTCTGCTATAATATAACCATGAAAAGGAGTGTTTTAATGACGTACTTTAAACATCTATTTACCACAAGAAAAACAAATGATTCCTTTCTCCGTCCTTTAGGAGCTGGATTGACTATGTTTATCACACTGTGTTAATACTCATGTATTTATTTGATTACGGGCTATCTATTTCAAAAAAACAATACTAAAAACCACCACTTTACGGCTTAAAGCATAGTAAAGTGGTGACTTGATTTTTAAAACAATCTCATATAATTCTCTTCATTGTTTCTATCTATTTTCACAACACCAAATTGTCCATATACTGGATACCCATCGATTTTATATAATTTGTGTCCTGAATACGTGTCTTCAACCATCGAATAAATCAACCACTCTTGTCCATCTATTGTGATTGCCATTCCGTAACATTTTTCCTCTGAGAATAACTTATTATCAGTTTTTTGTACTAGATTTTCCTTAACTACAGCATTACTGTATTTAGTCAGAACAGTATATTGGGTTGGTTGACTACTTGTTGCCACAATTTTTTCATTAACAACTAAATCGTTATATGTTGGGGCAAAAAGACTTTCTTCTACATGTATTGATTCTTCACTGAAGTGGGCATAGTATCGCTTATTTTTTATATCCAAGCTAACTTGATCCTGTTCTTTTCGTGCTTTTATCTTTGGATTTAAATTAAAATAGCGCGTCATATTAGAAAATGCATTATCTCCTATATCAACAACCTGATCTAAAATGATAAAACTATCTAATTCTTTTATGTATAATACTGTCCGCACGACTTTAAACTCTCCATTAACTTGAGTGTCAATATACGCACTTCTTACGGCCCAAAAACCATCATCTTCATAGACACGGTTAGATAAACTTGTTGGAACACCTTCAAATCCCCATGAATCCACGACCTCCCCAAATGGATGACTATTTATCGCAACGGTATTGTGTTGCGGTGCTTCTTTTAATAAATATCTAAGCGGTGACTCAACGTAAGTTAAACGTCCGCTATCTACCAAGATATTATCACCACCAAGTGTGACATCAATGTGACCTAAACTAAGATGCCCATGTCCGCTACCTAATGGGCCATTGTATAAATGGGCGTACGATGACGTAAAATCCCAATCATCATGGTAATAATAATTTCCTGTAAAATGATCCGTTATTGTCTTAGGAAATTCACTATCTACACACTGAGTTTTATTTTTTTCCCATGTTGAATAATCTATCTCACGGTGACTAAAGTAAAGAAGTAAATAATCAACCGTTACATGATTGTAAAAAAGCGGCGGCAAAGATTGTTGGTAGAGTAGCGATAGAGTTTGTATCACATCATCTATTCTCATCTCATCTGTGTCCCCTTGTAAAATAGTCGTGCCTTCTGGTGTCACAAAATGTGGCATAAAATAATACATAGACAATATCTTTTCTTCTAATAATGTTTGTATGGGATGATCTTTTATTACGTCACTTTGGTGGATACATACAATACTTCGCAGCACTTCCATAAAATATAGTGGCGACTGTTCCCAGTGATTACCAGATGGTTGGATTTGTAGGTGTAATTGATGTGTTAAACGACTTAGCATGCGTTGGTATGCACTTGACTCACACATGTCACTCGCACGATGAGAGACGATAAAAAATCCAGTTACAATCAATATCCCCCAATTACTCAAATCATATTTCTCGATATAACCATCATCCAAATAGTTTAATTGTTGATAGATACTCTGTTTTATTTTTTCATTATCAGACACACTCAGTATCGATTCTTGTTCCAAATAGTGAATCATAATCTCCCAATACATCAAACGAATTCCTGTATCTATAGTTCGCCAATTTTCGGTCGTTTGATTTTTAGTAATCCAGTCTAACACTAAGTCTTTTCCTTTTTGTAGATAACAAATATCGCCAGAAATATCAAAACTCATACACAAATCGAGTAAATATTCTTGACGATTAAGCATATAATTCCACTCTTCATCTTCAAATGGAACACAGTACCAATCTATTGTTGACCCAAAGTCTACGATTTCCTGACATGGTTCCATATCATATGGGTGAATAAATTGAAATTTGTTTTCTAATAATAACTGACTATTCGCATGCATCAACATGATATTTGGCTCTTGTTTATCAAAAAATGTCCTCTTCATTCTCTCGTCTCCTCTAACAAAAAGAAGCCACGTTCATCTATATAATAGAGTTATCGTGACTTCTTTGCTTGATTATTTTTCTTCGTTGTATCGACCAATGAGTGAGTGTTTATCTACTCGAATAATGGTATCTTTAGCTATTTTTAGATGAACAATATGTTCGTCAATTCGACTAATTTTTCCAATAATCCCACTATTCATCATGACTTGGTCACCAACTGATAATTCATTTAAAAAAGATTGCATATCAACTAATTGCTTTTGTTGATATTTTTTCTTTGCAAGGGGTAAAACAACGACATAAAGTATGACAAGCAGTATGAGTAAGATAATCCCGACTGTTTTCATGTTTTAGATACCTTCTTCTTCAGTAACCGATACATCTTCCACTTTTTCTTCAGAAACATCAGGCATTACCATCAACATTTCTTTGCTTTCAGCCATACTATTTGACAACTCAACAGAAACATTATCTGTCGTTAAAATACCCATGCTGTTTTTCATGTATAAATCTAAAATGAGATTTAATGACACACTAGATAAGATAAATTGATTTTTTTTGCCTAGTTCTAATAACAAACGTGTCGCGATTTGATGAGGTGCGCCCCCTGTCATATCAGCAAAAATCAAGACATTGTCATTTTCTGTTAAAAAGGCTGTTAATTGTTGTTCGTACTCTCCATGAGTTAAATTGTGATCTAAATCAAAATAGTGTAACTGTTCATTACTTCCTGATAATAATTTTAAGGCTGAACAAACACCTGACGGGAAATTCCCATGACCGACTATGCATACTTTAAACATTTTTATTCCACCCTACTATTTTAAGATTCCTAGCATTGATAAAGCGATACCTAACACAATAAGCAATGCAATCAAACGGTATGTTGACCATTTGTATTTTCTGATTAATACATATACTCCTGCTGTAACTAAAACTGGTAAAAGATTTGGTGCGATTTTATCAAACACTGTTTGAAGTGCCACAACTTGATCTTTTCCTTCAACTTTTGTCACATATTCAAGTGCCAAATTGGCTTTAACAAATGATACGGATAATCCTGAGATAACCGTTACACCAATTGTTGTCGCAATTTTTGCGATACTTGCCATTTTTTCACTCAATGTATCAATAACATTTGTTCCTAGTTTATAACCTAAGTAACCCATCAACATACGTAAACCAAATGTGATACCAAACATACATACGATAAAGAAGATAGGACCAGCTATTAAGCCATCTAATGCCATACCTGCTGCAATTGTTGAGAATAATGGTGCTAACCCAAATTGAGATAATGAATCCCCAATCCCTGATAAAGGTCCCATCAACGCAAATTTAATGGCACGTGTGTCTTCTTCATTTTGACCACTATCATACATGGCTAATTGCATGCTTGTAATAAATGGAACTAACTGAGGGTTTGTGTTATAAAACTCTAAGTTAGAAATGGTAACGTCTTTTAATTTTTCTTCGTCATCTTTGTAAATTTTTCTAAGAGAAGGAAAAAGAATATTCGCATATCCTGTTCCTTGATAATTTCCATAGTTAAATCCATTTTGTAACACGTATGAACGTAAACTTGCTTTAAAATAATCTTTTTTTGTTAATACTGGTTGTTGGTTAGATGCCATCTTCGATTACCTCCTCTTGTTCGTCTGCTTGCCCATTGCCTTTGTTATAGAAGTTGTTTAATGCTAAGATTGCGCCGGCAAAGGCTAACCCAATAACTGGCATTGCTAAGTAAGAAATACACACATAACCTAATAAAATAGCTGGAATGAATTCTTTTTTCACCATAACGTTTAAAATCATCGCAAAACCAATAGCTGGTAACAAGCCACCTGCAACAGATAATCCTGAAATAAGTGCTTGAGGAATAATATTAACAAAAGCACGTAATACTTCAATACTCATTGTCGCAACTAAACCAATGATAAAACCAAATACTCCAAAACCGATAAATGTTAAGTTTGATGTTAATTTAAATGATTTGTAGTTTCCTTCTTGGATAGATTTTGTTGCCCAAGAAAGTGATCCGGCATTTAATGAATAGATAAATGTAATCACAAATTGAATCATCACAGCAAATGGGAATGATAAAGACAATGCTGTTGGCACGTCCATTCCTGTATCTTTTAAAGCAATTGCCATAATAGTCCCAACAACACCTGGTCCGATTGGGTTAGGTGGAACAGTTCCTCCAGCCCCAACACCAAATCCCATAAAGGCTAATTCAGCTGTCGCTCCCATTAATAACCCCGTTTGAACATCTCCTAAAATAAGTCCGACACCAAATGATAAAAAGATTGCACGGTTAGTGTAAATACCAATTAACTGACCGATTAAACAAAATGAAACAAATAACCCTACTAATAATGCCTGTACGAATGTTGCATCCATTTATTTTACCTCCAACGATTAATTTTCTTCGACGTATTTGTTTAAATCTAACCCACCACCAGCGTCGCCGCCCATTGGTGTTGTTTGTGTATTGAAATGTACCCCGTGTTCATTGTGTAATGTTTTCAAGGCAGCTAAATCCTCTTCACCAAGTGAAATGTAATTAGTTAATTGTTTTTTACCTTCTGCAAAGTGAATGTTCCCAACGTTTAATTCTTTGATTGGCACGCCTCCTTCAACTAAACGTAAAACATCTTTAGGATTTTTAGCTACTAGGAAAATCGATTGTTTAGGTGATGCTTTATGAATCTTGTCGCATGTTTCTTCAATACTGAAAAAACGCATTCCGATTGATTTAGAAATCAATGATTTCATCAATGTTTGTTGGATACTACTTGTAGATACCTCGTCATTAGCCACGATGACTAAATTTGCCCCTAATGAATTAATCCATAATTGTCCTTGTCCATGAATCAAGCGTTCGTCGATTCGCACCATTTTAATGTTTGGTTCTGTCATTGTTTTTTCCTCCTACCAGTATAATGTCCAATCTTTATAAAAACGAAGTAAAGCTTCCATGTAGAAATAGTCTCCCCAGATATTTGCTTCATCCACACCTTTTCCTGAATGCCATGAGTAAACTCCATGAGTTAATAAGCCGTTTTCTTTTTCTAAGTCTGTGTACGTATAGTTTTTAATCAAGCTACCAAGCATTGCATGAGAAGCGTAACGATACGTCATTGCCAATTCATCTGATTCCGGCAAGTATTTCAACATTTCATTCATGCCACATACCGCAATCGCTCCAGATGAAGAATCTCTTGATTGACCACTACCATCAGTAAAGATTAAATCCCAATATGGAACTAAATCCTCTGGTAAACGATTTAATAAATAGTTTGTAACAGCTTTGAAGTCCTCTACAATGTAATCATTGTGTGTTTGATAATATTGAAGTGCCATACCATAAACAATCCATGCTTGTCCTCGTGCCCAACTTGAATCGTCTGAATACCCTTGACGAGTCACGCCTTTTAATGGTTCACCTGTTTTAGGGTCAAAATAGAATGTATGGAAACTTGAAGCATTTTCTCGAATCGCTGTTTTTAATGTTGTTTGATAGTGCTTGTCCGCAATATCTGAATACGTCATATCTCCCGTTTCTTCTGATGCCCAGTAAAGAAGTGGGATGTTTAACATGCAATCAACAATTAAACGATAATTATCTTCTGCACCTAACTCGCCCCATGCTTGAATGAATTCACCTTTTTCTTGGTATCTAGAAATCAGTTGGTCTGCTGCTAAAATGCTAGCTTTTTTAGCTTCTTCATTTCCTGTTAATTTGTATGCGCTCACACAAGACGGGATGTAAAGAAACCCTAAATCATGATGGTCAACTTCTATTTTTTCTTCAATACGATGTAAAAAATCTGTGACATGTTTGTCAGCTAATTGACGATATTTTTCGTCACCAGTGTATTCATAAGCTAGCCATAACATCCCCGTCCAAAAACCATTTGTCCACTCGATATTTTTCATTTTCTCATAAAAACCATTTTTAGTAGCAGGACTTGGATAGGTTTCACCAAATTTTTTAATGTTCTCATCTACTAAAGCCACTGCATGATCTAATGCACCTGTGATGTCTTTTTTAGATAATAATCCTGATCCATAATAACGTTGTGCATTTAATAAATCTTCTTTTATCATCGCCACTTCTCTCCTTTATTAGTCTCACTTTATATATAGCAAGTAGCGTGCCAACTTTTTAAAACGCTTTATTGATAACGTTTTAAAAACGAGACATTGGATGTGTAACCAAAAAAATTGGATTTACTTTATTAAAAAGTAAATCCAATTAGATTTGCTTGAAACAATTGATGCAAGTATGATATTTCCCCTAAATCAACCGAGACATGATAGACTGACTCGAACTTTTCTAGTCCTTGTTTAATAACATTTATAAAATAGGAGTGATTTTTACTAAACTCTTCTTCATCCATTAAAGTGTTTTGAACATACTCTCTAGTAATCACACGCTCAATCATACAACTGATATGAATATATAACGCTGTCTTCAAATTATTCGGAATTTTTATATCAAAAGCTTGTTCCCAATAATCAATCATCTCTGAAATTAACTCAATGGTTTTTTCTGGATTTAAAATACTTAACATTGTAACCAAATTCTCTAATGACAAGGTCTTCATGACACCATTATTCAAATGTTGAATGTCTAATGGGTCTAAATAACGCTCAAATATCGTTGCCAAATGCTTGTATCCATCCTCAGATACCACATCATCAATCCCAATATATTTCACACCGTCAACTTGCGGATCGGCTGTGCCTAAAATGCCAATAATATCATAGCGATTAAACATCGTAGTATTGGTTTTCATTTTTTTCAGATGTGCATAATCGGATAAAACAAGTTGAATTGGCGTATTTTTAGGTAAATTTTCAGAAATGACTTCTTGTAATTTCTTGGCTGTCCCCATACCTGATTGGCACGAAATAATTAACGCTGGGACTTTTTTCTTATCCGGTTGGAACATCGAATAGGTTGAAAAATGCTGACGAGAAGATTCTTTTCCAATCATTTCAATATGTTCATTATTCACAATTCTAAAACCAACATCTAGTGCTAGTTGAGTTGAGACATTGTTGATAATCACAATTGATCCGTCCACACGATGCTCGAGCGCTTCTTTTAAGTCTTGTGTATGACCAATATCAATCAATATAATCGTGCCATTGGCTGTTTCATGCAAGGAAAGGTAACGTTGCAGCTTCACGATAATCTCATTAAAACTCACATCTAATGACATATCAATTCCTTGATACACCTTTTGACCAATCATAGCGTTCGTTGTTTCTGCTAGACTAGATGCCGTGCTTTTTCCATGGCAAATAATGACACCATTGATTTGTTCTTTGTGTTTCAATCGACGATAATAAGTAAAAATCATATTTAAAATCAAATAGTCCCACTCATTTAATTCAATATGGCCGATATTTGACATCTCTTTAAACAAATAAACAAATAAATCAACGGTATTCGTAACATACTCTAGCTTTTCTTTAAACAATTGATTGTACTGTTTTGCTCCATCGACTGCATACTCACTGTCTGATTCCCTAGCTAACAACAGCTCGATAAATAATAATAAAATGTCACGTGTTTCTGGCAATACTTCGATTTGATGCGTTTCATACATCACACGACAAACCTCATCAATCATGGAAACTAACTTGATTTTTAATGGCTTGTCTATCAACGCTCGGTTATTAATTGATTTAAACTGTTCCTCTATTTTTTCAAACGACACATTAATCCAGTAATGCGAGTTAAGTTCTTCTCTCAAATATTGCTTACCAATGCTATCAAGCTCTCTATATAACACATCAAAAAACGTCGCAATCGATCGATAACTTGGGTCAATGACCATCCCAGTTGGTGTGATTTTTATTTTATCTTTTGGCGTTAAATCAATTGCTCGAAACGCTTCTTTTTTCATATTATCAGGCAAATCACTAATCGAAACCGTTAATTCTTCCCCTAAACCCTGACGAACAAAGGCATTACCACAAATGTAACGGATTAAATTTTGTAATTCTCCTACGTTTCCAACAAATTTATAAGCTAATAAAAAATGAAATAGTGCATCTTCAATTAAAATATCTTTTTTCAGTAACAAAGCTTCTTGTCTAAAAAAATGATACAAGAATTCACGTTTTTCTCTAATACCACGACTTTCTAGTGATGGTACTTTCGCGACTATTGGGATACGTCTTGTGAATGTATCCAGCAAGTAATCATCCAATGTCTCAGTTGTCGCAAACATTAATCTCACATCTGCATGTGACCATGTTTCGTTTTCTCCTACTGGCTTGTATTTTCCCTCATCAATAAAATAAAATAATTTCTCTTGATTTTCTGGTGTTAAACGATGGACTTCATCTATAAACAACACACCTTTATCAGCTAATGCTAAAAGTCCCTTACTATCCTCATCGGCTCCTGTGAAACTTCCCTTTTTGTGTCCAAATAATTTAGAAGATAATAATTCTGGATTATCTGCATATTCTGCACAGTTAAACGTAATTAAAGGTGCTGTTTCATCTAATAAATCCATTTGTTTTGCATAATCATAAAAGCGCTTAACTAAATATGTTTTCCCAGAACCTGTTGGCCCAGTTAAAAGAAACGGCATTCCTTTTGGTGGATAACTTAAAGCAATTTTCCCTTGCTTAATCACATGATTCAAACTACTTTGACTGCCAATCAACTGATCAAATACATCGGTTTTATCTGACAATAATTCCTCAAAAGAGTCATAAACAGATTTGGATAATTCTTGATTTAAAAAATCTGAGACCAATTGTTTTGGCAAATAATAGACTGGTTTAGAATTAATTTTGATTAATTCACCTTCTTTAAACAAATTGTTTAAATGATGATTAACAATATTTGTTTTCTTTCCTGTCACCTCAGATATATGATGAGTTGTTGCAAAGTCACATGATTCTTCATTTAATGTATCAACTAATTCAAATCCTTGTTCTAAAAGCAGTAAATAATTTACTTTATTCATCCCTATCACCCTATACTCTGACTTTCTAGTAAAAAATCCACAAGATAATTATCTTGCGGATATGATCTTTGGTAAAAAAATTATAGTTCATCCCAATCTATTTGTAAATTACAAATCAAACTCTTGACTATATTCTTTTCCAAATACTTCAATTTGTGTTAACGCTGGAAACGGTGAGTCATCCTCATGTTTGATGAGATTTTTTAATGTCACACTCGTCACAACAGTTGATGGAATATCAAAAAACTGACGATCAAGAGCATTCGTTGTGTCAAGTACATATTCATCTCCTGTCGATAACTCTAAAGTCACACGTGTCCAGTAACTATCATGTGGATAATCTCCACGTAACACAAGCGCTACTTTATCAATTAATACTTCGCGTGCGAAATCAATCGTAATTTGTGCATCCGCTCGTTGATTAATTCCCCATGACTGATATGGATATGACCCATGATTTTCATTTGCGACAATTCCATCAATGGCATTTCTAGCAAAGAATGTTGAGTCATTACGTGTTTCCACATTTGCATAAGCATGAGGATAACCTTTCGAATCATCTTTTTGATCGTGCGAATTTTTAGCTAAATTTCTGTAGGCGTTGATTTCATCTATTGTCGGTAACCAGGCTTTAACAAAATGTCTAGTTCCTTTAAACACGTTTGGCGAATAAGCTAAACCTAACTTTTCATCTAAAATCACTTGATAGCGCCACGTGGTACCCTCTACATAAATCAAACTAGGCTCAATTGCTGCATCCATCTGTACCCACACTAGTTGATTTGGCTCACTTAAAGTTAACTCAAAATAATCTCCTAATTGATAGGGATAATTCTTAAAAACTAAGTAAGTCTCGCCTTTTCTAGAACGTTCTTGTTTTGTGGTTTCTTTATTTTTTAACGATAAGGTTAACATGTTCTCATCCTTTCAATTAACGATTTATTTTACTTGAATCACTATTGATAAACTGCTCAACTTCATCTTTTGAAATATATAACGAATCTCCTGAATAGGTATGTTTTAATACAGACATACCAGTAGCAAACTCTATACTGTGCTGTGGATCATCTTGTGTGAGTAACCTATGTAACATACCAGAAGAAAATGCATCTCCCCCACCAATTCGGTCAACAATATACGGTATATGGAAATTTCTTGATTGATACAGATGACCATCGAACCACAAATTACCTTGAAGGTAGTTTTCATCAGTTGATATCACGTCACGTGTTGTCGAATAAATCACTGAAATATTTGGATACATCTCTTGTATTTTTTGACTATAATAAGTCAATTCATCGACAAGTGACGCTGCGTCTTCAAGTGGTGTGATACCGAGTAAATTGATGGCATCTAGTTTACCCGCAGAAAAAATATCAACAAACGGTAAGACTTTTTTATAAACATTTGATGCTTTTTCTAACGACCATAATTTTGCACGATAATTACTGTCAAAAGAAACTGTTACACCGCGTTCTTTTGCTCGTTTCATCAAATTACATGTTATAGTCACTAAATCCTCACTTAATGCAGGTGTGATTCCAGACACATGGAACAAGTCTACTCCGTCAAACATCGTATCATCTGCCCACATCGTCTCTCTTAGTTCTGCTAAACTTGAGTGCTTTCTGTCATATACCACACTAGTTGCTCTAGGACCTGCTCCTACTTCAACAAAATAAGCACCTAATCTGTCTCCAAAATAATAAACATCTGAGGTAGCCACACCATATTTATGAAAATGTTGTAATGCTCCTTGACCTAATGGGTTTTTGGGAACTACCGACAAAAGTGACACATCATGAGATAACCCACTTAGACCAATACTCACATTGGCTTCACTGCCACCATAATGGAAAAAAAGTCGTGAGCTATCTTCTAAGTGTTGACCTTTTTCAGTTGAATAACGAATTAATATTTCACCTAATGTGACAACTTTTCCCATGCTAGTTCCCTCTTATTTCATTTAGTTTTTTCACGTAAGTCTGAGCATTCTCAGTCACCACGTCATAATTATCTCCAGTTAATCCTTTAGTTAGATTGCTACCAATTCCAACAGCAAGCACACCATTATCAAACCATTCTTGCATGTTATCTAAACTCACACCACCAGTTGGCATTAAATTCACATGAGGAAGTGGTCCTTTCACGTCTTTAATAAAGCGTGGTCCCACAATATCTCCAGGAAACACTTTAATAATATCAACTCCATAAGCTAATGCTGTATTAATTTCAGTAATAGACATACATCCAGGTAAATAAGGTATCTGATACAAATTACATATTTGAGCTACATCGGCATCAAATGATGGACTCACGATAAAATCGGCACCTGATAAAATAGCTAATCTAGCTGTCGTCACATCTAAAACGGTACCAGCACCAATTACAACCGAATCATTTTCTTTGTATTCTTGTGCTAAGTCTTCAATCACACCACTCGCATTTGGTGTCGTATACGCCACTTCAATAGCTTTAATATCACCTGCAACTGTTGCTTTTGAAATATTAACACCATCTTCTTTTGAGTTTCCACGAATCACGGCTACTAACCCACATTGTTGTAATTTTGATAATACTTGTACTTTTTTCATCAAATTTCCTCTTTTCTTTGATTAACAAATTGGTACCAAAAGACACCTAATAACATCATAAAAATGGCTAATATAATAGCTGCCATGCCCCAGAATATGGTAAATGTTTGAGCAAGATACCCTGTAACGATTGGCATGGTGATGCCACCTAATCCACCAATCACTAATATCCAACCTAATGACATTGGATGTTTTTTAATGGATGAGCCTGCTATTGTCATAGCTGTTGGATAAATCCCACCCATTGAAATACCTAAACCTAATACTGATACTAAAATCATGGGGACACTGTTACTTGCAAGTAATAGCCCATAAAAAATGGCACTGCCAATACTAATAAGAGTAATCAATGTTCCCCGTGACAGGCGACTACCTAAGAAAACACAACCTAATCGACCAATTAAAATTCCTACCCATAATAACGATGAAATCATTTGAGATTGTTGGATAGTTAATAAATCAGACTGAATAAAATATGTCACCAACCAGCCTGTGATAGCAGATTCTGCACACAGATAGAAAAAGATAATGATAATCGTATTCCAAAACAGTGAATCTTTAAAAAACGAATAATCTTTTTCTTTAGTTGTTTGATCTTTTGCTAAGATGTCTCCTTCAATTGGCATATTAAAAAACATCATTTGAGAGACTACAATCAATCCTATAATTCCTACTAATAACCAACGCCATCCATTTAACCCAAATAACTGACCAAATAGAATCACTAAAAATGGCGATAACAACGCCCCAATTGCAAATAAACTATGTAAAAAATTTAATGCTGAAGGGTTACTATCTGTAATATCATTGACCGTCTTATTGTTGAAATTTGAAATACTTCCTCGACTAATTCCGGTAAAGAAAAAAGCAAATAAAAGTACCAATGGTGTTCCTACACCAATTATTAATAAAAAACCAATAATTACAAAACTACTTAAAAACAAAATCGATTTTTTCCGGCCATAATACAGCGGTAATATTCCAGCCACAAAACCAGCAATCAGATTCCCAGCTTGATGACTCGATAACAACATCCCACTGACTGTTTCGTTTAATGAATAAGCGTCACTCAATAACGGTAAAATCGACCCAAATACCATTGAGTACAACCCATTAACAAAAAATATAAAGAAACAACACCATAAAATATACTTATCAACTGCATTTAACTGTTTATAAAACGTCATTTTTTCTACTCTCTACCATCTTTCTATTTAAAATAAAAAAGTAGCACGAGAATCGTGCTACTCGCGT
Source organism: Vagococcus martis (assembly GCF_002026305.1). NCBI lineage: Bacteria > Bacillati > Bacillota > Bacilli > Lactobacillales > Enterococcaceae > Vagococcus > Vagococcus martis. Next base: position 1,060,984 of record NZ_MVAB01000001.1, read on the forward strand.
GATTAAGGCTGTTTTCCTATATACGCTAAAATTCCACCGTCCACATATAAAATGTGTCCGTTAACAAAATCAGATGCTTCAGATGCTAAGAAGACTGCTGATCCTTGTAAATCTTCAACCGTTCCCCAACGTGCAGCTGGTGTTTTGGCAATAATAAAGTCATTAAATGGATGACCTTCTTCACGTAATGGAGCTGTTTGAGGTGTGGCAATATAACCAGGCCCAATTCCATTACATTGGATGTTATGTTCACCAAATTCTGAACAAATGTTTTTCGTTAACATTTTTAATCCGCCTTTAGCAGCCGCATAAGCACTGACTGTTTCACGTCCTAATTCACTCATCATTGAGCAGATATTAATAATTTTGCCATGACCTTTTTTAATCATGCCCGGTAACACAGCTTTCGACATAATAAATGGACCATTTAAGTCAATATCAATGACTTGTCTAAAGTCTTCTACTGACATGTCTAACATTGGAATACGTTTGATGATTCCAGCATTGTTTACTAAAATATCAATCGTTCCAACTTCTTCTTCTATTTGTTTAACTGCTGCTTTCACTGCTGTTTCATCTGTTACATCAAATACATACCCTTTTGCGTCAATTCCTGCTGCTTTATAGTTTTCAGCACCTTGAGCCACTGATTCTTCATTGATACTGTTATATACAATCGTTGTGCCTGCTTCATGTAAGGCTTGAGCGATACCAAAACCAATACCGTAAATCCCACCTGTTACTAAAGCAACTTTTCCATCTAGTCTAAATGAATCCATTGAAAATTTTGTCATTTTCTACACCCCTATTATTTTAAGTCATCCATAGCGACCATATCCATGTCACCATATGTGATGTTTTCGCCACACATTGCCCAGATAAATGTATAATCTGCTGTTCCTACACCTGTATGGATTGACCAACTTGGTGAAATGGTTGCTTGTTCGTTACCCATTACTAAATGTTTTGTTTCATCTGGTTTACCCATAAAATGGAAAACTTTTGTATCTGGATCCATATCAAAGTATAGATAAGTTTCCATACGACGTTCATGTGTATGACATGGCATAGTGTTCCATGCTGATCCTTCAGCTAAAATCGTGTACCCCATTTGTAATTGACAACTTTCACAAACGTTTGGATGAATATATTGATAGATTTTACGTTTGTTTAATGTTGTTGATTCACCAGTTTCCATCGGTGTGATATTATCAATACTAATTTTCACATTTGGGTAAATTTTATGCGCTGGTACTGATACACAATAGAATTTCGCTGGATTACTTGCATCATCTGATTTGAATTGTACTTGTTTTGTTTCTTTACCTATATAGTAACCATCTTGTTTCTTCATAGGTTCTTCTGTGCCATTGATAATGATTGAACCAGGTCCACCAATATTAATCACGCCTAATTCACGACGCTCTAGAAAATAATCAACACCTAATTCTGTTGATAGTTTAATTTCTAATGTTTCATCAGTTGGTGTTACACCACCAAAAATCATGCGATCATTATGTGTGTAAGTGAGTAATACTTCTCCTGGGACAAATAACTTTTCAACTAAAAACTCTTCTCTTAGTTGTTCTGTTGAAAAATGACGAATCATTTCTGGACTGCTTCCGTATCTTGTTTCCATCTTCATGCTAAATTACCCCTTTTCTTATTTGGAAATAATATTTCTTATTAAGAAATTTATAAATTAATTATAGCGACTAAACAAAAAAATTGCAACCATTTTCATTAAAATAAAAAAAGTACACAATCAAGAAAAATCTTGATTGTGTACTACAGTGATGCTTATAAGAAAAATAGTATTTGCGATTGAAAGTTAACCCATAATATTACTGCTAATCCAATTTCTAAAATAAAGAAAAATAAGAATAGACCATCCATCACTAAAGTACTTCGTTGCCAATAACGTCTTTCTTTCTTTAAATCTTTAGTTAGAAAATATAAACCTAATCCTAAGTTAACGACTCCAACTATCGCTAGTACGTATACCCAGATTCTCGCGTCCATATATGTCCCCCTTATGCCAAATAGACATCTTTCTCATTGTTTTTTCTTTTACTAATAACAAAAATAAACCAGATCATGATTAGTAAGAAAATACCATTAAACATTAACCAATAATTGATTAACTCTCCTGTTTGAGGTAAACGTCCAGCTGTATGAGACGTCTTTGGCGGTTCTCCAGATTGATCACCACCAGTCGGAGGAACCACAGTAGGTTTATCAGGTTTCAATTCTGTATCTTTGGTAAAGCCTATACTTACAGGCGTTTCTTCAGAATTATCTGCTAACACAGACACACTACAAGTAATGAATGATAGTACCAAGGTAAATACTGTCAATATAAGATATCTTTTCTTCATCTGCCTTTTCACCTACTCACTTGTTTTACGTTTTTTTTTCTTTTTAGTCACAGTTTTTGGTTTTGCTTTATTATGCCAACGTGATTCTGTTACTCTTGCTAGTAACAATATAACATTTAAAATAAATGTTATTATGATCAAAATAATCATTTTTTTAGAAATTGTAAACTTATTTACAGAATCTTTATTGACTTTGTCTGCTGATGCTGAGTCAATCGTAAAATCTTCATCCCATTTCCAGTTTCTCTCACCTGACTGCGCAGTAATATGCATGGTATATTTACCAGGTTTGATTGGATCCATCCCCCAAGGAATACCAAAATCAAAGTTTGAATTAGGTGCAAGTGATCGATCGGTCATTTTTAATTCTTTGATAACTGTTTTAGACCCTTTTTCAGTCATCTTTGCTTGAATTGTTAATCGAGGTAAGATTTTAGGTTCAGGATTTTGAAATTTAATATTGATTACCTTTGATCCGTTATCTAAGCCAGGTTTAATACTTTTTAATTTTAAATCTGCATCTTCATTATATGCAGTACGATCTTCTGATAATAGTAGCCCAACCTTATAACCATAACGATTAGAAATACCAGCTTTTTTCTTAGTGTCTTTATCGTCCGACTTCATAAATGTTATCGCACCCAACTTAATACCCGAAAAAGCTTCTTTTGGTGGGTGAATCTTAATTTTCACTATTTTTTCTTCGAAATTTTTAACAGTGATATGTTGTTCATCTTTAGGAATAGTTACCATTGTAGTTAAAGGAACTTTTAGTGATTCGTCCAGTACTGGTTTTTCCTGACCGTAATCAATGATTCCTGCAGAACTGGTCACTGCATTGGTTAACCCTAAATCAACAGTAACTGGATTTTCTGATAGACTTTTAACTTTCACACTTATTTCTTGCTCTTTGTCTGGTTCTACCACTAAATGATAATATGAGGCATCTTTATCTAATTGATTATCTGGTATAATCGGCTCAACTGTGAAGCCAATTTCGGATTGATTGTCTTGAGCATATACGTTTAATATGCCAAAATTTATTCCTAGTACCACTATCCCAATTATTACTATCAACTGGCTTTTCCATCGTTTTATCTCCATGTGCGTCCTCCTGAAACATCATTCTTTTCCTTTAAAATACGAAGACTCAATCACTCCTATAAACAGAAGTGATTGAGAATCATTAATCTTTCGGCGTCAAATCTAGTGACCAAGTAATGGTTCCTTCATACTGTTCATTTGGTTTACCTGTGTTTTCAGGAACAATCAATTTCATATCATTAATCCATGTATTGTAGGATGTCGGACTTTGATTATCGTCTGTAACACTATACAATATTTGACTTGAATTGTCTGTTGGTAACACCACTTTTTTATTCACATAATCAATTCCATTGATTGGCAAATTAGCATCGGTTGTAGACGTGATATCAAATTGATAACGTGCTCGACCTAAATTATCTAACTTGTCGCTTTCTAGCTGACTTGCTTGTACACTTAAACTCCAAGAACTTTTTTGCTCACGGTCATCTCTTATTTCAACGTTCTTTATATCAGATGTTGTTGGTTTTATTATTTGAGTAATGTCTTTAACCGCATTTTTACTACCAAAATCATACAAATCTGGCACTTTTACTAAATGAAGTGCACTTTGACGTCCCCAAATATATGTTCCAGCTTTTCCAGCTGTATTTTTTAAGAAGTCAGATGTTTGACCTAAATTCACATTTTTATTCTCAATATTTACCCAGTTACCATTGTAACCATCAGTTGTTGGAACATCATTTAGTTTAGTTGTGTTATTAGGATCAGAGAATGTTGTTGGTAAGGTGATTTCATGTAATGTATCGCCTAAAAACATGTTACTCTTACTTGAGACACTTGAAAAATCAAAATTAGATAAACTTAAAGACGAAATCTTTGTCATTCCACTAAACATTTTTGTCATATCCTTAACGTTTGACGTATCAAAATTAGATACATCTAATTTTGATACAGTTGACATACCATCAAACATAGCATACATGCTAGTTACTTTTGATGTATTAAATGAGGAGATATCTAATTCCTCAAGAGACTCATCTGTTTGAAACATATTTTTCATCAATTGAACATTTCGCGTATCAAAAGATTTAATGTTCAATTCTTTCAAATTTACCATTGATGAAAACATTTCACTCATATTAGTAACCTGAGATGTATCAAAAGATGATAAGTCTAAAGTAGTTAAAAGTTCAACATTTCTAAACATCCTATACATATTAGTGACATTTTTTGTGTCAAATTTGTCTCCAAAAGTTAACATTGTTAGATTATCATCTTGATAAAACATACTATTCATGTCCCTCACATTAGATGTATCAAATGATGAGACATTTAGACTCGTAAGGTTTGACATACCTTGAAACATGTAACTCATATTTGTTGTATTTAAAGTTTTAAAAGATGAAACATCCAACGACTTTAGATTAGAGACTCCAGCGAACATATAGCTCATATCTGTTGCATTTGTTGTATCAATATTATTTATCCCAGAGAAATTAGTTAACTGTGTTAATTTGTTGCTATTTTTATCAGAAAATAAATAACTTGAATCAGCTAATGTTTTAACAGATTTTGTAAATTCGATTGTTTTCACAGCTGAGGCACTAATTGCTTTGCCATCTGTTCTATTCCAAGGAGACTTAGTATAATCTGCCAATGTTCCACCATCTACAAACGTTAATGTTCCCGTACTTTCATCAAACTCATATGGCACATCTCCCCAAGTAAGATATTTCCCCCATGTATAAGTACCTGCATCGGTTATTCCGTTATAATTTTGTAAAAACTTATCAGTTTGACCAACTAATTTACCATTACTATTTTGCCATTGACCATTATAACCATCTTTTTTTGGTACTGGATTTAACTTAGTATTGTTTGAAGTATCAGAAAACGTACTTGGTAACGTAATTTCTTTCAGGGTATCGTTTGAAAACATTGAATTCTTTTTACCTTCAGCTATTTTAGAAAAATCAAATCCACTAAGATCTAATTTTGTTAAAGCACTCATGTTAGCAAACATTGAGACTGCGTAAGTGACATTACTAAATTTAGGTAACTGAATTTCTTCTAAAGCATTACAATTAGAAAACATAAAAGCTGTATTTGTCACTTTAGATGTATCAAAAGAAGCGATCGTTAATTTATTTAACTTCGCCATGTCAATAAACATAGCATACATCTTTGTCACAGATGATGTGTTAAATCCTGATAAATCTAAATTGGTTATACCAGACATTCCTGAAAACATATAGCTCATATCTGTCGCATTTGTTGTATCAATATTATTTATCCCAGAAAAATTAGTTAACTGAGATAATTTGTTGCTATTTTTATCAGAAAATAAATAACTTGAATTAGCTGGTGTTTTAACAGGTTTTGTAAACTCTATTGTTTTCACAGCTGAGGCACTAATTGCTTTGCCATCTGTTCTATTCCAAGGGGACACAGTATAATCTCCCAACGTGCCACCATCTATAAAAGTTAGTTTTCCTGTACTCTCATCAAACGTATAAGGCACTTCACCCCACTTTAAGACATCTTCTGCTTTTTCTCCCCATACATACGTACCAGCTTTTCCTGCCTCATTAACTAAGAAATCTTTAGTTTGTCCTAACTTTTTCGATTTATTATTAATATTAACCCAATTACCATTATACGTATCATCTGTAGGCACATTATTTAATTTTGTTGTGTTTTCAGTATCAGAAAAGGTACTTGGTAACGTAATCTCTTTCAGAGTATCGTCTAAAAACATAGAGCCTTTGTTTGTTACTTTTGTGAAATCAAAGTTCCCTAAATTTAGTTTATTAATTCCTGTCATAGAAGCAAAAGTAAAACTCGTGTTTGTTACTTTTGACGTATTCATATTTGAAACATCTAGAGATTTTAACGATTTCATGCCATAGAACATACTACTTATGTCAGTAACATTTTTGGTGTCAAAATTGTTAATGCTTAAAGTAGGTAAAGCACTTAACCCTGAAAACATTCCTTCCATAGTTTGAACATTAGACGTGTTAAAATTTGTAATGTCTAAACTTGTTAAATTAGACATACCTTCAAACATTCGATTCATTTTTTCAACTTTAGTTGTTTTAAATGTAGCTGTATTTAAATTTAATGTTTTTAAACTTCTTGTATTACTAAACATTTGCATCATAGTCGTTACATTACTTGTATCAAAATTAGAATAATTAAGATTTAGTTCCGTTAAACTTCGATTATGGTAAAACATACCATGCATAGTAGTAACTTTTCGCGTATCCATATTAGATAAATCTAACGTTTTCACATTGTATAAGCCAGAAAAAAATGAATCCATGCTAGTAACATTAGAGGTGTTTAAATAATTTAAATGTTCTATAGATTCTAAATTTTCTAAATAACTTTTATCACTAGATGACCTTGAAAATAAGTCTTTAGAGTTAACTGGAGCATTTACTGATTTAGTAAACACTATTTTTTTAATATCTAACGCACTTACATATCCTTTATCAGTTGTACTACGATTCCACGGAGATTCCTTAGCTTCACTGAATGTACCTGTATCGACAAAAGTTAAAACACCAGTATTTTTATCAAATTGGTAAGGAACTGTCCCCCATTTTACCACTTCAGGTACTGGATCCGGTTTATAAGTCGTATAAGTACCAGGATGTCCACTAGATACATAATCAAGAAAAGTGGGCTTGACTTTAATTGATGATCCAACATCCTTACCAGATTCGTCGTACCAATGGGAATTTTGTAAAAATCCTGGGTCAACTGTATCTGTAACATGAACATCAAATGTTGAACCTATAGTAATCTTATTAAAGTTAGCATTTTTAAACATAGAATCTTTATCCGGCCTGTTGGCTCTTAAAACAAAACTTGAAATATTTAGTTCTCTTATTTCGCTTTTTGAATTTACAAATAAGGCTTCAAACATCCATTGCATATCTGTTACCTTTGATACATTCCATGATGATAAATCAAGGGAACTTAGACTAGTCATATATGAAAACATACCATACATATTAGTTACAGAACTAACGTCTACTTTTTCAATCCCTTCAATTGATTCACAATAATACAAATAATTATTAGAATCTGCGTCTCCTGAAAATAGATATTGTGAGTTTGTAGGCGCCTTAACTGTTTGTGTAAAAACTATCTTCTTTATGGCTTCTGAATTAACTTTCCCCCCCGTTTTCCATGGAGATTGTTTATAACTACCTAGAGTTCCTCCACTAGTAAACGTTAATATACCATCAGACGAATTGAAATTCCATGTCACACTACCCCATGTTCCACTTTGCGTAGCACGTGCCGCACGTGGTTGAATAGCACTTCGAGCACTAACTTTCTGGATATTTTTATTTGAGGCAGCACTCTCTGTCATTTCTTTTTCTGTTGGCTGTGTTGACTCCTCTGACAGAGTCGTACTAGTTGTATCAGTTGTTTCTTCAGTTGATGATATATCATCTGTGTTTTTTTGTGTGTCATACGTTTCTTGTATATTTTTTAACGTCTGCTTAATAGCATCACTCTGTGCGATACTTTCACTTGCATAAGTCTGAGATGTTTGAGAAATATTTTTCAAAATTTCTTCAGATTCTGTTGTTGGCGTTACGGCATGAACCATCAATGGACTCACCAAAGCAGACAATAAATTCGCCGTTAATAATATCGACCATTTTTTCTTCATCCTATCCACTCCTAAGCATTTCAAATTTATATAAACAGCTCAAGGATTACGTCCATTCTATTTACATACAAAAGCAAACAAACTAAGTTGTTTGCTTTTGTATGTAAACTGAGCAATAAACTATTGCTCAGTTCTCATAGATAGATTAACCTTGAGTTACGTTATCTAATGTCCATGTTACTGTACCAGTATATAAAGCATTAGGTGTTCCAACGTTTGCAGGAACATATAATGATACATCAGTAATTTGAGCACCAACTTCTTTGCTTCCTAAAGTTGAAGCGTCAGTTGTATTTAAAACTTGTTGAGTTTGTCCAGCGCCTAATTTAGATACTGAAGATACACCAAATGCGTCATTTGAGAATGCTTTTCCATTCGCAGTTGTATCAGCAAATGACATGCCATTAGATGTAAACGAGATATTTGCTCCTGTTAATTTGTCAGTTGATTTATCTTGGTCCATGTTGACAATGTCAGAAGCTGTTGCGTTTACTTCCCATTTTCCTTTTTGTTCAGCTCTCAAATCATTTACTGCTAAATATTGAGGAGCTTGCGAATTAGCATTGTGTGTTTTGATAATTTGTGGTTGATCGATAACACGGTTTGATTGGCCAAAGTCAAATGCTGTAGGAATTCTTGATAAACCAATTGTTCCTGGTTCAACTGGATCTACTGTTGAGTCATTTTCAAAACCAATACGTACATCTGTCTCACCTTTTTTACCATCCATACTAATACTACTTGCTGAAACACTTAATCCTGTACCTAAAGCAATTAAACATACAGCTGAACTTGCAATAATTTTTTTCATATCCTTCTTTTCTCCTTCTGGCATACATTTTTCTCCCTTTCGTATAGGAAGATTAACTTAATTATAGTCAATTGACTATAATCTATCAATATATAAATCTCGATAAATGTTTAAAACGTTCCTTTTACGAACGGTTTTGTATACATTTTCTTAATATTAGTTTTTAAATTCACAAAAAAATGTCCATAGAATTCAACATTCTACGAACATTTTATCTGATATGTAATTTTTTTAAAAAAGTATATGTTTTATTCGTTTTTTATACAACACTAGCAAAGAGTTTGCATCTATTATTTAGAAATAAACTCTATTTTAGACATATAAAAACCATAATTAAGCAATTTGTTTACATTTAATTCAAACTTTTTTCAATAGTCTTTTTCGCCTCTAACATTTTATCAATCACAGATTTTTTCAATTCTTCATTCACTCTAAATTTTGGCATACTAACACTAAACGCTCCTTCAATCCGTCCTTGTTTAGTCATTATAGGCATAGCAATACAATAACAATCTTCTTCCATTTCCTCATCATCATAGGCAATATTTGTTTCCTTTATTTTCTGTAATTCTTTCGTCATTAAGAATTGATTGGTAATAGTATTTTCTGTATAAGCCTTTAATGGAACCTTTTCAAAATAATTGGCCAATTCTTCATCATTATAAGCCGATAAGAACACTTTCCCCATTCCCGTCGAATAAAGAGGCTTACTTGCTCCTACCTTAGATGACATATAAATCGACTTTTCCTTAGGTTCTAGTTTATCTATGTAGATTAATTCATTATTATTAGACATTCCTAAATGAATCGTTTCATCTACTTCCAGCTGAAGTTTTTCCAAGCTTGGTTCAGCTATGTTTTTTAACATTGAATTACTCGAATAAACTTGACTATACTTGACTAAACTAGGCCCTAAATAATATGTTTTACTTTTTTCATTTCGTGTGACATATCCAATAAGTATTAATGTATCCAATATTTTTAACGCCGTAGATGTTGTCAGGCCTGATAATTCTGCAACCTCTTTTAATGTAATATCTCCTGCTGTTTCTGCTAGGCAATCTAATATTTTAGCTGCTTTAATCAATACTGTGCCATATGGTTTCAACTGATTGTCTTTCACTCTTTCACCTCATCATTTCCTAATAAGAAAAAGGATATTCTTATTAGGAAATTCTACCATAGATTAATAAAAATAGGTAGCATCCTCTTAACCTACTTAGTTTTCAAACCAACTAGTTAATATGTTAATGTATTTATCTCGTTCTTCTACAAACGGCATATGTCGACTGTGTTTAAATAACTCCCAGGTTGCGTTTGGAATTTCATCATACATTGTCTTGGCAATCACAGGGGTACACAAGTCATCCGCCCCACTAATAATTAAGGCAGGCACCTTAATTTGATGCAACTGAGCGGTATAATCAAATGTTTTTAATGCTCCCATAGGAAAGAATTCATTTGGTCCCCACGCATACAGATATGCTTGCTCTCCTCTAGTTTTTTGACGTCTAAGAGGTTCCGGAGATGTTTTAGTTGGCATATCACCTGCATGTCGTTGCATAAATATGTCATTGGCTTTTAAATACTCTGGTTTTGAGAAATCATTGTTTTCTTCAGCATATGCTATAGCGTCTTGCGCTTTTTCATCCATTAATTTGATTAAACGATGTTGCTCTTGTTTCCATAATGCCGCAGACGATAAGGTACTCGATAAAATAATACTTTCTACACCACTAGGTTGTTTGTCACACATATATTTAATAAGCAACATCCCTCCCCATGATTGCCCAAGGATATGAACTCTTTCTAGACCTAAATATTCTCTTAGTGCAATCAACTCATCTAGCCATGTTTTAGCTGTCCACAACTCTGGTTTATCAGGAATAGATGACAAACCACAACCCAATTGGTCGTACATGACTATTTGTCGCCCGTCTTCTGCCAGTTCGTCCAATAATTCAAAATAATTATGTGTCGACCCTGGTCCCCCATGTAACAACAATAAAGGGGTTTTTTCAGATGCTTCTCCGACAATTCGATAATATGTTTGATACTCTAAAAACGGCATGTATCCTTCTGTGACCTTCATTTTCTCTCCTACTTTCTCACGATTATTTATAAAATATCATATCATCTACACACAATAAAACCTACCTCTTCATTTTAAAAGGTAGGTTCCTGATTATTTTCTTATGAAAGATATTCTAGATAAGTGATTAAAAAATACCACGTCTTTTTTCTTAATCCAGTCTCTTATAATAATAAATAAAAAACTGGCCCACACAAAAAATGTGATCAGTGAATACAATAGTTGGAATAGAATCATATAAACATTATCAGAATAAAAATCATAAATACTTTGACCCAAACGACTGACAAGTGACGGAGTAAAAATAAGAATAAAGCGATAGATAAGTGACGCGACTGGTTTCTTTTCTGGTAAGTGTAATGTGAGTTTGATTATTTTCCCACCTACAGTTGTCCCTTTCATCATGAAGGGCAGAACCACCATGAAAAGAAAACTCGTCACTAATTTTGCTGAATACATGTAACTTCCTCGAAAAATAAACGTTGATAACAGCGATCCTATAATTTGAGAAACAGCCAATGTTAGTAGGACTTCAACTAGTTGAGAACCATATGATGCAATATGATCGGATGTGTAACTGTCATCTTGTTTATGTAGTTGGTCTCGACTCGGAATAAAGAATAATAATATTGGTGCAACAAAAAAGCCAATCATTCCTCCTAAAGTATTCATCATCAAATCATCCACATCAAATAAACGATATGGGTACTCATAGTATCCAAATAAAGCCGTTAACTGTGATACTTCAAAAAATAATGTCGTACTAAATATAATCGGTAATGCGACGTACCATTTTTTCGCTTTCTTAAAAAAGAAACGTAAATACACCCCTAAAGGCAATAGTAACATGATATTAAAAATAACTTGTAAAAACGTAAAAGACTTCACTAACTTGATATATGTCCTAGGATTGCCTGCTTCAAATCCAGGTATGGTTGTAAAATCCTTTAAAAAATTAAAAGGTTTTAACTGAGTATACACATGATGCTTAAATTCTATATCGTGTCGATTTTTAGGTAGTGGCAAGCTCACTAGAAAAAAAGCAGTCAAACAATAATAGATAAAACTAAAAAATACTAGGTTACGCCAAAAGTTAAAATAACCATATTTTCGGTATTGATAAATCGTCCAAGGCATCGTCCCAAGAAATGATATCACCGCAAACCAAATAAATGCCGTTGATAATGGCACAGCGTATGATGGCATAAAACTCCTTCTTTCTAACTTAATTTTTCTTTTATCTTCTATACTATCATTAATAATGTAAAAAAACCGAAGAAAATTATTTCTTCGGTATAAATTAATGATTATTTTTATCAATTACTTTATATAAATCTACCATTTCTTTAGCTAAGTCAGTAAAGGCTATACTCGTCATCAAATGGTCTTGACTATGCACGGTCAGAAGTGTTATTTCTGTTGGCACTCCTTGAGCTTCTTTGGTTAGCATCTCTGTTTGAGATTGATGTGCCTTTATCAAAGATTCTTTCGCCTCATTTAGACTTACTTCTGCTGCTGCAAAATCGTTTGTCTTTGCTGCCTGAATTGCTTCCATCGCATGGCTTTTAGCATCTCCACTATGCATAATGAGTCCCATAATCATTTGCATGTTCTTCTCATCCATCACACATCACCCATCCTTATGTCTATAGTCATCCATCGTTTAAAAAAGGTATAAATAACGCTGACCTAATTTTAGTCCACTTTCTTAAGGTTTGTCAATAAAATAAAAGATTAATAAATGGTTTTTCTTAACCTTTTGAGCAGTCATTAGATTGTTATTTTTTAGTTGTATCAGGACTTTCTTTGGGTGTAGCTGTGGTTTGAGTAACCACTTTACTTCCTAGTTTTTTATTAAATTCATCCATGGTTTCATTTGGATCAAACGTTTGTTTAATCGGCATACCCATTGGATCTTGATAATGAGATAACAATTCACTTGGAATATTAGACAATGCTTTTTTAGGTTTATCAAATCCTTCAATTTCCCATGTAAATGGTGCAAATTGATTGTCTTTATCTACCCAGTCATGACGTTTAGAGGCTTGGTAAATACCAAACGCAAGTAGTAATACGATCGCAAGTAACACTAAAATAGTCACAACATACACTGTACCAGAGCCAACTTCTTTTTTAACTTGAGCTGGTGGGTAAAGTGATAACGCAATACCAAAGACACATGCTGCTAAACCAATAATAGACACTAACCAAGCTCCTACTTTTCCACCAGGAACAGTAAATGTTCTTGGACGGTTTGGTTGAGTGTAACGCAAACGCAAGAATGAGACAAACATCAACACATAATATAACATGTAAAGAATGGTGACAGTTTGAGTAATCATAACAAAGAATCCTTCAACGTTTGGCAAAAGTTTAACGACAAATGCAATAGCCGTTACACAGATAGCTTGTAAATAAAGCATTTTTGATGGCATACCATGTTTGTTGTTACTTTGTAATTGTTTTGGTAAAAAGCCACTGCGTCCAGCTTGACCTAACATAAATGATGGACCTGCTAAGTTGGTAATCCACATAGCAAGTGTCGCAAAGAATCCAACATAGACAAAGATCATATACATCCAAGGAGCACCAATCGTCGCACCTAATTCATGATATAAAGAATATAATGCATAGATAATATTAATATTTTTTTCTGGAATCACAATCGCAATAATCAGTGTTCCAACAACAAACACTAAAAAGGCAATTAACCCTGCTACAAGCATGGCAATTGGAAATTGTTTTTTAGGATTTTTTAGTTGTTTAATATGAGCGGCATTTAAATCAATCCCTGCATATGAGAAAAATACCCCTGCTGCAAGTGCTAAGGTACTCATACCATGCCATTTAGGAACAAGTCCACTTGGTTCTAGTTTAATAGCTGGTGTATGGCCTTGCACTAGCCAAACAATCACTAGAATCATAATCGTTGCTAAGGGAATAATCGTCCCAATTGTTACACCGTATTTAGAAATGCTAGAAAACGTCTTAGCTCCACGAGTAGCTAACCAGGTTACTAGCCAAAATACAGCTAAAAACAAACACATAATAATTAATTCATGAGACGGATTTTTGGCAAATTTTACAGCCCAATCATAATTAGGCGTAAAAAATCCAATCGTTGCTGCAAAGTTAGGCATACCTGCTCCGAGGTTAAACGTCGTTTGGAACCATAGAATCAGCAAACACGTAAACGCCCAGCCTTTCCCCATACCTTCACCAACCCAACGGAAAATCCCGCCACGCTCAGACCAACCGCCCGCAAGTTCGGCTGCTACAAGAGCTGTTGGAACAAAGAATACAAGTGCACCAATTGCAAATAACGTCACCGACGACAATCCATAAAACGCTTGTTGGGCATCATTTCCTAGCCCAGCAACAATAGCAACATTCATCATAATCAACGCATACGTTGAAATATATCCTTGACCTTGTTTATTGGTACTTTTGGTCGTACTATCTGGTTTACTACTCATATGGATCTCCTACCTTTCTTTTACTAAATGACAGATACCGTTTTATAATAAATGTTTCTCCCAGATAAATATTATCTAGGAGAAACATTCTTATAACGATAAAATTTAAATCATTGGTGTAATTGGGTTCATTGGATTCCAGAATGGCAATACTGTCGCGTCTTTTTCTAAATTAGCGCGTTGCGTATCAGTTAAAAATTCTTTTCTAACCACTACTTCAAATAGATAGTCTGTCATCCATTTATCATCCATGACACAGAAACCTTTATCTCCAATAGTGTCTCCCCAACTATTTTCTACTTTCCATTTAGTTGGTTTGTCATCGACAATATTTACCCCCGCAATGACCATCGCGTGAGTTGGTAAGCTTTCACGATAGTTGAATCTCTCACCTTTTGTCATGTTAAAATCTAAGTCAAATAATTCTTTAAATTTATATAGACTGTCTGACATAATGCCTTTTTGACGGTCAAAATGTTTTAATACGTCACATGCAAACCAAACTGGTTCACCTGATTTTAATTGTTTAATGGTTAATTTTTTCAATTCATCCATTTCAACATTTAAATAACGATTCGGTTTACCATCTACCATGTTGCCAGATAATTCTACTTCAAATGTTTGATCAAACGGCATAGATTCTGTTGGGACATTGATAATAATCGCATAATCATTTAAATCAATATCAACGTATTTTTGATACATTTCTACTGGTGTTAAATTTTGATAAGAGGTATATTTTTTATCTTTGTCTCTAAATGTAAAATTGATTGTTTCAGGTGGTGTCCCTAAAGCGATAGAAAGAATGCGGTACACTTCTACTAATTGTTCATCAATAAATGCTTTTATTTCATCATTTGTTTTATTTGAATTCATCATGCGACGTAATACAATCGCATCCGCACGTAGTTTACGATTTAATAAAGTATTTAATTCTGTTGAATCCATACTACAGCTTGACTCGTCCATTTCATATTTTGGTACAACGCCATATTTTTCAACTAACGATATAATTAAATTCCAATCGCCACCATCTTGTTGTGGTGAGTTTAATAAGAATTGCACATCTCTGCTTGATAATTCTTCGCCTGATGTGTCTAAAATATTTTGATAAAAATAGTTTGCTTTTTCTAATTTGTCATAGAAAAAGAGATAATTTTGTGATAATTCAAAGTTTTCAATGTTGTATTGTTTTTCTATTTGGAATCGGATAACATTCAAACATGAAAACATCCAACAGCGTCCACTATGACGTTGATTCGTTACTTGGTGAGTGTCTACATCAATTGAAAAGTTAAAATTATTATCATCAATTGATCGGATATTTTCTGCTGCTTTAAATAATCCGTTAGTTGTCGCAGCTGTTTGGGCAACTTGATTTCCTCGATTTGAGTTGAAATCTTTCTTCATTTCGTTGATTCGTTCACTAGTAAGTGGTCTAGACATATAAAACACTCCATTCCTAAATTTATAGTTTTGTTGGTACACTTATATATAACTCCTTTTGTATGTATATCTCGCGTTATTTTTGTGAATCTCTCACAACTTTTTTATGGTGAGTTAAATAAATTGTTGTATAAAATAAGAACTGTTTACCTAAAAAGATAAACAGTTCTTTCATCATTATTTATTTGTTGTTTGTGTGCTATCTTTGGCCATTTCTTTTTGTACGTCAGTTAACCAGCTAGCTTTTTTCTTGTTATAGATGATTAATGGGATACTAAATAGAATACCGACAAAGATTAAAACAAAGATTAAATTTTCAATCGTATTACTCATAAAGGTTAAAGTTAAAGCAAACACGATAGTTACCATCAGTAAGCCTGCAAAGAAGAATCCAAGACCATTTCCTTTTTTACCTACACGGAAAGGGTGTTCTGTATCAGGTGATTTTCTTCTCATCGCAATAAATCCTAAAGCCATTAATGTATAAGCTAGACAATAGATCATTGTGCCACTATTTGTGATAATAACGAATACTTTGTTAATTCCAGGGATAACAACATATGCTCCTGATAAAATAGTAATCGCAATAGCTTGCACAAATAGTAAGGTATTTGATGAGTTGAATTTATTTGTTTTCCAGAATTTGAATTTTTCTGGGAAGTCCCCTTCTCTTGCACTTGCAGTAATTGTTTTTTGTGCACTAATGAACCATGTAGACATGTTAGTCAACACACTCACAATAGAAAGTAAGCAGAAGATTTGGACAACAAAATATGGTAATCCTAAACGATCAGCAAACAATTGTAATGGTTGAGCACCATTGTTTAATTGGATTTTACCTGCTGGGATAACATTTGCTACTAAAAATGAGTTTACCAATGAGAACAATGCTAATAAGATAAGGGATGTAATAACACCTTTAGCATATTGTTGAGATGGTTTTTTCAGACGAGTAATAAACACAGAAGACATCTCTATTCCTAAGAAAATAAAGATAATCCCACTAAAGTACATTCCAGAACCACTTGTGAACGATTTAGGAACTAATTTTGACCATGAAAAGGTTCCTAATATACTATCTGGGTTTAAACCAATTTTTACAAAGGTAAACACACCAAGTATAAATAGCATCACAACAGGAATATACAAACCTAACCAAATACCGAATTTACCATTTACTTTTGCCATGTCAAATTTTAAATTCAACAGTGTCATACACCAAACTAATCCTAAAATAACCGCCAATGTAAACATTGAATTCTCGATTAAACTTTCTTTCTTCAGTAATAACGCAACCATTGGTGCAAACCCAGTTCCTACTACAACCATAGAAGGAAACATCGCTGCCCAAATGAGCCAAGATGTTACAAATCCCCACTTAGGTCCTAGGGTATTTTTAACCCATAACTCTGGACCACCTTGACCAGGAAATGTTGTCCCAAACTCTCCAGATATTAAAGCAATTGGTAAAGCAAACCCAATCACAGCAATACCCATGAATAAAAACATGTTCCAGCCTGTTGCAGTTAAAGTTGAGTAATAAGGCCCTGCTACTAGAGAAAATGTTAACCCAATAAATGTTGCTAATGTTATTTTTGATAAAGCACCTTTTTTACTTGCAGTGTTAGTAGCTTGAGTTTCACTTGCTACTGGTTTAACACTTGCTGATACAGGTGTTTTAATACCACTTTTGTTGTCCATGATAAATTCTCCTCACTTATCTTTATACGTCTTTGGTTATATCAAAGGTGAGTTTTGATAGTCCTAACCCTTTCTTAACCAATTCGCCGATATGAGTCATAGTTAAATGATTCATCTCTTCTACATTTTGTTTGTTTTGTTTTGTTAAAAAGTCAGTAACATCTCCTGACTGCATCGCTTTATACGCGCGATCTGTTTCTAATACCATGTGGTTTGCTAACTGTCTAGCAGCACTTAGGTAATCAAAGTTAACTGTTTTTAGTACGTCATAATCTCGTTCTACTAACACAGCGAGTGTCCGATGCATCCAGTAAGCTTGGTTGATATCATAAGTCATACTTGTATTGTTGTAGGATGGTGCAGTGTCGTTACTATTTGCGTAGAAAGGCACATACGGATTGAAGGCTGTTGGTCCACTGTTAATCCAAGTAATAGCTGCAATCTCTTCTGGCACATCATTTCTAATTTCTAAAATGTGTGATTGAGAGGTACGATTCATTGAAATCGGTCTAAATAACTTTCTAGACGCATCATCTGTTGAATTAAATGGATCATAAATAGTTTCATCATAGTGAGAACTTAATACAGCACCCACATCTTCATAGCTCAATTTACGATTTGGTTTAAAGACAAATGGCATGTCACTACTTCTTGGGTCTTCTACTTTATGACCCAAATAATTTTGGCCGTACCATACACGTGGTGTGTTGTATTCTCTATCTTCTTTTGAGCTTGTACCAAAAATATGGCGGAAGTTAAATCCTTCATAGTCGGGATTTAAATGATAGGTGTCAACAAATTCTCTTAATCCTTCTGAATACATAAAGTTTTCTGGGTCATTGAAATCAACTTCTTCAATAATCGATTGGTTAGCAATCACTGCACAGCAATCATCTGGCACGCGTTGAGCGATCCAATGATGACCACATGGAATTTCCATATACCAAATCTCATCTTTGTCACTAAAGATGACACCATTTCCTTCATGAGAACCATACTCTTCAATAAGTTTTCCTAGATAAGTCACACCTTCTCTAGCAGAAGAAATATAAGGTAATACCACACTAACTAATGAGTCTTCACCAAGACCATCTGTTAAAGGATCAATGGCTAAAACTTGTGTGTTACTAAAGATACTTTCAGTCGCACTCATTGCTACATTTTTTGAGTTGATACCAGATTCACCAAAGATGCCATATTTTTTATATTGAATGTAAGGTACCATTTGATATCTGAGTGATTTCTTTGGATAGTTTTCCTTAAAATGAGTTAAATAAGATTTATACACACCTTCAGTCACATCATTTTCAGGAACCACAATAAATTTTACTGGTTCAATGACAATCTCAGCGTCACAATTTCTTGCGATTAATGTTGCGCCATTCTTGGTTGCTTTCTTTCCTACTACGACAGTTGTACACATATTATTCCCTCTTCCTTCATTTCCGTATTTTTAAAGTTAGAAAGGATAATCCTAAAAGATTATCCTTCTCTAGCGACTTACTAAACGTCTTTAGTAATATCAAATGTCAGTTTAGATAATCCCAAACCTTTTTGGACCAAATCACCTATATGTTTCATCGCTAATTCGTTCATTTGGTCAATATTTTTATTATTTTGTTCAGTTAAGAACTCTTCGATATTTTTAATATTGCCTTCTTTAACAGCTTTATCTGTTTCTAAGACAAGATGTTTTGCTAATGTTTTAGCAGCTGTTAAATAGTCAAAGTTTACAGAAGATAATTTGTTGTAATCACGTTCCACTAATACTGCTAACGTACGATACATCCAATAGGCTTGGTTAATATCATAGCTATCTGTTGTATCACGGTAGCTTTTTGGTGTATCTAAACTATTAGCGAAGAATGGCACATACGGGTTAAAGGCAGTTGGTGCGCTATTTAACCAAATGATTCCAGCAATTTCTTCAGGTACGTTGTTTCTGATTTCTAAAATATGAGATTCAGCCGTACGGTTCATAGAGATTGGTCTAAATATATTGCGATCTACATCGCTCTCAGGATTAAATGGATCATAGATTGTTTCATCAAAGTGTGAACTTAGTACAGCAGCCACATCATTGACTGTCAGTAAGCGATTTGGTTTAAAGACAAACGGCATATCACTACTTCTAGGATCTTCTACTTTATGACCTAAGTAGTTTTGACCATACCACACGCGAGCAGTATTGTATTGTCTGTCTTCTTTTGTACTGGTTCCAAAAATATGGCGGAAATTAAACCCTTCATAATCTGGATTAAGTTGATACTCATCAACAAATTCGCGAATCCCTTCAGAATACATAAAGTTTTCTGGGTCGTTGAAATTAATTTCTTCAATGATTGATTGGTTGGCAATCACTGCACAGCAATCATCTGGCACACGTTGAGCGACCCAATGATGACCACATGGAATTTCCATATACCATACTTCATCTTTGTCACTAAAAATGACACCATTTCCTTCATGAGAACCATGTTCTTTAATCAGTTGACCTAAATAAGTTACACCATCTCTTGCTGATTCGATATATGGTAAGACCATATTAAGTAATGAATCTTCACCTAAACCAGCTGGAGTTAATGGGTCAATTGATAGAACATCTGTATTTGAGAAAATACTTTCTGTTGAGCTCATGGCCACATTTTTTGAGTTAATTCCAGCTTCACCAAAAATACCAAGTTTACTTTCATCCAAAAATGGCACCATTGTATATTTCAATGATTTGTTTGGGTATTTTTCAGTAAATTTCGTCATATTACTTTTATAAGTGCCACTCACATGAGCATCTTCAGCAACAGTAATAAAACGAACGGGTTGGATAGGTTCTTCAGAGTCACAGTTTCTAGCAATTAGAGTAGACCCTGTTCTAGAGGCTTTTTTTCCGACAACAACGGTTGTACACATACTATTTCCTTCTTTCTATTGATACACGCTTAAGCGATTGGGTTCATAGGGTTCCAAAATGGTAATTCGACAGGTTCTGTTACTAAGGCTTGTTTTAAGTCTTCTGTTAGATAGTCTTTTTTCACAACGACTTCAAAGACAAATTCATCCATCCATTTGTCATCCATCACACAGTAACCTTGGTCACCGATTTTTTCTCCCCAACTATTTTCTACTTTCCATTTAGTTGGCATATCATCCACAAGATTTACGCCACCAATTACCATAGCATGTGTTGGTAAGCTTTCTTTGTAGTTGAAACGATCGCCTTTTGTCATTGAAAAGTCCATGTTGAATAACTCTTCAAATTTATATAAATCATGAGACATGATCCCTTTTTGACGGTCAAAATGTTTTAACACATCACAACCAAACCAAACTGGTTCACCAGCTTTTAATTGTTTAATTGTGGCTTGTTTTAACTCATCCATTTTAATGTTTAAATAACGGTTTGGTGTTCCACCTACCATGTTTCCTGATAAAGCCACTTCGTAAACTTTACCAAAAGGCATGTTTTCAGCTGGAACGTTGATTAATCCAACATAGTCCGTTACATCAATATCAATGTAGTCAGTGTAAAGTTGTTGTGGTGTTAACCCTTGATAAGAAGTGTATTTTTTGTCTTTATCTCTAAATGTAAAGTCAATTGTTTTTGGTGGTGTCCCTAAAGCAATTGATAATAATCTGTAAACTTCAGATAGACTTTTTTCGATGTAATCTTTAATAGTAGATTCTGTCGCATTGTCTTTAACAAGTTGTCTTAACTCAACAGCATCACGTCTTAATTTACGATTTAACATCGTATTTAATTCAGCTGATGTGATACTACAGCTTGAGTCGTTCATTTCATAAATTGGTACGACCCCATATTTTTCTACTAATGAGATGATTAAGTTCCAATCGCCACCATCTTGTTGTGGTGAGTTGATTAAAAATTGAACGTCGCGACTAGAAATAGGTTCTGTGGCTGTTTGAAGGATATTTTGATAGAAGTAATTTGCTTTTTCTAATTTGTCATAGAAAAACAAATAGTTTTGTGATAATTCAAAGTTTTCAATATTGTATTGTTTTTCTAATTGGAAACGAATGACGTTTAAACAAGCAAACATCCAGCAACGACCACTTTGATTTTGGTTTGTTACTTTATGTGAATCAATATCAATCGAAAAGTTAAAGTTCGCATCATCAATTGCACGAATATTTTCAGACGCTTTAAAAATACCGTTTGTTGTGGCAGCTGTTTGGGCGATTTCATTTGCTCTG
The DNA here is from genome assembly GCF_002026305.1 of Vagococcus martis. NCBI lineage: Bacteria > Bacillati > Bacillota > Bacilli > Lactobacillales > Enterococcaceae > Vagococcus > Vagococcus martis. The sequence goes on from NZ_MVAB01000001.1 coordinate 1,082,837, forward strand.
TCATTGTTAAATTGTTCTTGCATGTTGTTAATTTGATCAAAAGTTAATTCGTTTGTCATAATAGAACACTCCATTCATTTATTTTTATTTTGTTGAAACATGTGTTGATGCACTTTGAGTTGTGGTTGCGACTTTGTCAGCCAATTTTGTGGTTGCTTGAGCGACTTTACCTTTTGGTGCTTGTGGTGCTGATGGTGAGTCTGGTTTGTTTTTGATACTTGTGTAGTACATGATCAATCCAACAACAAACACACCGACGATTAGTAATAAAACATCTAATCTAAAGTTAGTTAAAAGATACATTGAAATAATCAACGCAATAATTGGAATGGTATCTCCTCCCTTTAAAGAGAACCCATTATTTGGAAATTGTTTTGTATGTTTAAATTTAATCACGGCTAAAATTGATGGAACATATTGGATAAATGATGCTAATACAATGGCCGCTACTAAGAAAATGTAACTAAATGACACTAAGAAAATACTGATAATCATCGTAATAATGACCGCAATATAAGGTGCATCATTTTTATTTCGTTTACCAACAGCTGATGGTAAAAGATTATGTTCTGTTGATAAAGATGCAGCTAAAACTGGTGTATTAAATGATACGGCAAATGCCACACCAAAAATTGAAATAATCATACCAATGACAATAAGCACATATGCCCAATGACCAATAGAAGAATTCAGTGCTTGCGCGATAGGAATATCAAATTTTGCAATACTTGGTCCTAAGATACCAATCGCTGTTGCTTGTACTAACACATAAATAATAGTCACACTAGACATAACGGCGATTAATGCTTTTGGAATATTTTTTTCTGGGTTGTTCATTTGTCCAGCTGCTACTGGGATAAATGAGAATCCAGTAAACATGTAAAATACCACACTAAATGCTTGACCAAAGTGACCAAAGAAGCTACCTGTTGTTTTCACATTTTCAGGGACAATTGGTGTAAAGTGTGCTGTTTTGATAAAGAACACACCGACAACAAGGAAGAATAATAGCGTAGCAATTTTAATAATTGAAGACACACTGTTGATTTTTTTAACAATACTTGTACCAAATAGATTGATAATACTTAATAGAACTATCACACCAATTGGAAAAGCATATTTCGCAATTGGGTTATCTAACGCCGGATACATGCTTTTTAATGTTCGATGTAAGGCAACAGATTCTGCTGTAAATGTCAGGCATCCTAAAAACCACGAAAATAATCCAATTTGAAACCCAGTAAATTTACCAAATGCATTATACGAATACAACCAAGCTGCTCCTGATCCTGAAAATCGACTTGATAAATCCGCATAACATAATGCAACCATACTTACTGTTAATGCTGCAGTAAGTAGAACCAGAATACTCATTACCCCAATATTTTTATAAATCTGTTGCGGTAATAAGAACGCTCCTGACCCGACAATTGCATTGATACCCAAAAAATAAATTGACGTAAACGTCAACTTTTTATTAGGTGTTGCTGTTTTCGCACTCATGACATATCATCTCTCCTCTTCATCCATTTTTCATGAATTCGTTTTTAATATCGTTTGTGAGTAAATCATAACTCTTTTTTTTTACAAAAACAATCTTTGGTACTAATGTAGAAAAAATGTCATATTAATGCTTAATTTCAATAACATTTAAACTAATTATGTTTTATTTGCGCTTTAATTTTGTCTTAAATATGAGCATATTTTTATCGAGTTGTGGAAATTATGTCTATTTATCGAATAAATTGAGATGATAATCCGCCTGATATGGACTTTTCCCCTAATTCGGTCACATTCATTTTTTTAGTCAAAAAAATAACTAACTTATTTCAATCTTTTTGTATAAAAAGTCATTTTATACGTTATTAAACCGAAAGTTAGATAATTAATTCACTATGACTTTATAAATCAGCCTTTTCCTAATGATAATCAAAAAAAATAACGACTTACCTTCACGATAAGTCGTTATTTCTATAGATTGATAATCTCGTCAGCTTGTGTTAATGAGGTATCTCGGTGAGAAACCATCACAATCAAGCGCTGATGTCGTTCTTTTTCGATTGCTCTAAGTATAATTTGCTCGTTTAAATAATCCAAGTGGCTAGTCGGTTCATCCAAAATCATCACAGGAGAGTCATGTAAAAACAATCTAGCTAAGCCGATTCGTTGTTTTTCTCCATCAGACATATCTCGTTTTCCTTGTTTGATTTCTGTCTCATAACCATTTGGTAGTGACATAATCCACTCATGAACAGACGCTTTTTTTGCTGCCTCTTCAATCATCTCATCACTTGCATCGGACAATCCCAACCCAATATTTTCTCGAATCGTTCCGGTAAATAAATCAGTGGTTTGTGACATATACCCTTCGATGCTATATACATCTCTTGTGTTAATCTCTTTTATATTTCGCTCATTAATCGCAACATCACCTTTTAATGTATCAAAAAATCGCATCAATAAATATAACAACGTACTCTTTCCACGTCCACTTTCTCCTTGAACTCCAATGAAGCCCGTTTTAGGAAACTCTAGTGTGACATCTTCTAAAATCAATTTGTCTGATACATAACCAAACGACACGTCATTAACCGATAACTGAGCAAAGTCATCTTTATATAAAGAGTCTGCCTGTGTTATCTCTAAAACAGCTGGCTCTTCTGCCATGACTTGTTTTAATCGTTTTGCAGAAGAAAAAGTCGAAAGTAACTCATTTCCCAACATACTAAGTGGGATAAATGGACCAAACGAACTGACAAATACAACACTGGCAATAATTAATTTATCTGGTTGAACGGATAGGACAATGCCAAATAAGACAAACCAAATCATCCCTAAAGCCATAATTAATTCCATGTACCATTGAATGTTACGCAGTTGACCTGTTTTTTTCAGTGATACTCGGTTGAGTGTTTCGCCACGTTGACGTAATCGTTGTAGCATTTGTTCTTTCAGGCCATATTGTTTGATATCTTTTTTTCCTTCACTCATTTCGATCACAGATTGATTTAACTGAGATAAGCTAGCCTTATAATCATCTCCAATTTGTTTCGCTTGTCGGTACTGAATACTTGGAAGATACACGCCCATCAATAAGTACACTCCTAACGCGATCAGCCCAAGAACAAGATGAATTCTACTAAAATAGATAACCAATCCAAGTCCCATAATACTAGCAATCAATACTGGTGACACTGTATGAGCAAAAAAGATTTCAAGCATCTCAACATCACTAGTAATCAACGCAATATAATCACCTTTTGCTCTATTTAACAATTTCGCTGGCGCTAACGTTCGTAATTTCTTAAATAGTACGTGTCTGACGTCTGCTAAAGTATGGAACGCAATAAAATGATTCATGTACTGCTCGCCATATCTTGCCACACCACGTAACACAACAGCCACAACTAAACTAAAAATCAGCCATGAAAAATTACTAATATGCGAGCTATTTACTACTGTTGTCACACTCACATAAGGGATATAAATGACACAACAGTAACTTACCACACCTAACAGCACTGCCGTCATCACGCGAAGTGGGATTTTTTTTATAAAGGATAACAACCATTTGATGGTATCAAGTGTTTCACGCATTATAATCCAATCCCCCTTCCAATAACTCTTGTTCTGATAATAAAAAGTGTTGATACACACTAGATTGTTTAGACAATACATCATGCGTTCCAACTTCTACTAATTCACCATTATCAAAGACTAAAATACTATCCATCTCTTTTACCGTGTACAAACGATGTGAAATAAATAGCACTATTTTGTCTTTTGCCAATCGTGTCACAGCGTCTAATATCGCTTTTTCACTATCACTATCTACACTTGATGTGACTTCATCAAATACATAAATCGTCTTATCTGCTAATAAAGATCTAGCAATTAACAAACGCTGACGCTGACCTCCTGACAAGTTTTTACCATTTGATTGAATGACATAATCTAATTTTTCCGGTTGGGCTCTTACAAATTCAAATAATGTCACACTATCTAATACACGCCACAACTCATCTTCTTGGGCATCTTTTCGTCCCATTAACAAATTCTCTTTAATACTACCTTCAAATAAGTAACTTTTTTGATTCACAACAACAATATCATCTTGTAAATCAGATAAACTAATCGTATTTCCTTGACTATCATACCCGGTAATCGCCCCTAAAGGAGTCGTATAATCACCTGTCAACAACTTACTAAACGTACTTTTACCTGAGCCAGACTGGCCAATAATGCCATATAGATAGCCTTTTTCAAATACTGCACTCACTTTTTTTAGTGCATAATGCTCATCATCGTCATAACTAAACGAGACCTGTTCAACTTCAATACGAGTTGGTACGGCTGTATGTTTCTCGTCACGAGACTTAGAGAGTGGACTATTAGGTGTATCCAAGAAATCAAATAACCGCTTTGATGCACTGATACCATTCATTGCCACATGGAAAAACGACCCTAATTGACGTAATGGGATAAAAAACTCAGCGGCTAATAGAATAAAAATTAGCATTTGGGGTAGTGAAACCACCCCTTTGACATAACCTGACAATGCTAAAACAATCCCAATCGCTGCCCCACCATATGCGATAATATCCATCACAATAAGTGAATTCAGTTGCATCTTCAATAAATTCATCGTAGCTTGACGAAACGATTCAGCTCGCTGATCCATTTGACGTTGCTTCATTCTATCTTGAGAAAAAACTTTTAACGTCGTTAATCCCATCAAGTTTTCATAAAACTGTTCGCCTAAAATCAAATAACCGTCCCAATACTCGCCTAAAATCTTTTTGGCAATTTTCATAATAGCCATAATAGATAATGGAATGAAAGGAATACACAGTAACAAAACAATAGCCGGCTTACTATACATAAATGCCAGTACAACAAACACCGTTAGACTAGATAACAGACAATAAAAAAATTGCGGAATAAACCGAGAAAAATAATTTTCTAACTGCTCGACGCCTTCCACAGATAATTGTGTTAATTCAGTATCATTTAATGTTTGTTGACTCGCATCAACTTCTAAACTTTTGGTTAATACAGCTGTTCTCACATCTAGTCTTAAACGACTCGATGCAAAATGTGTGCAGTGGGATTGCCAATTATTAGCGATTGATTTAACAATCAAACTAACCACAACCACCCCGACAAAACTAAATAACATCAATGGGGAGACTTCTTTTTTTGTATAATATTGAGCAAGCGTGACGCATAAAATGCTGACTGTTGCAATATTCGCTAACAGTGTCCCCCATTTTGATAGGACAATCCCAACGATATATTTTTTATCATCTTTCAATAAATTCATTAATTGCTTATTAATCATAGATCGATTCCTTCTGCCTTTGATAGTTTTGCTTTTCTCTTATCTGAAAAATACACTCTAAAGAATATGACATGGCCTACAAAGACCACAATCAACGCCATCCTCATAATCGTATTTGGCACCATCACAAAAGGAATAGCCAATAAACAAAACACGGTCACTAATATTTTTAGTTGTTGTTTTTTTGTCATCTTTTTTTCTACAATATATTCCTCTACATATTGCTTGTACCATTTAGTCGCAACAAAATAATCATGTACTTTTTTTGAACTATTTAGCCAAAAAAAAGAGGCGGCTAAATAAAATGGTACAGTGGGTAATAATGGAATGATGATACCGATAGTTCCCAAAATAAACATTATACAGCCCAAGATAAAAAAGATTATACGCTTCATCCAATCTCCCCCTTACTTTTTATAAATAGTTATGTTCATTCTAAATGAAAAAGGTTCTCACTGTCAATCGAATCCCAATTTCTCACATTCTACTTTATTTATTCAATAAACTTTACTTTCACATTTGTAGGTTTAAGTGTATGATATGTACAGAAAAAAATAAAGGAGGGGTAAAATGAGTGAACCTCATAATAATCATGAACCTCACAAACTAATCGCCCATACAAATGGACGCTCTTTAGAAGAAATAAATGGATCAGTTGAGGTGCCTGTAGGAAAAGGATTTTGGCGAACATTACTCGCCTATTCAGGACCTGGGGCGTTAGTTGCTGTTGGGTATATGGACCCAGGCAATTGGTCAACATCCATTACAGGTGGACAAAATTTTCAGTATCTATTGATGTCTGTCATTTTGATGTCTAGTTTAGTTGCTATGCTCTTGCAATACATGGCTGCTAAGTTAGGGATTGTCACCCAAATGGATTTAGCCCAAGCGATTCGTGCTAGAACGAGTAAAAAACTGGGGATTGTCTTATGGATTTTAACTGAGTTAGCTATTATGGCCACTGATATTGCTGAAGTTATTGGAGCCGCAATTGCCTTGTATTTACTGTTTGGTATTCCACTGCTCTATGCCGTACTTATTACTGTATTTGATGTTTTGCTACTATTACTTTTAACAAAAATCGGTTTTAGAAAAATTGAAGCGTTAGTTGTCTGCCTAATTTTTGTCATTCTTTTTGTCTTTATTTATCAAATTGCCTTATCAAATCCATCATGGGGAGCTGTTTTTGAAGGCTTAATTCCTACTAAGGATACGTTTGCTGACTCACCAAGAATCGGGGGACAAACACCTTTAACTGGTGCACTAGGAATTATTGGGGCAACGGTTATGCCACATAATTTATACTTGCATTCAGCGGTGTCTCAAACAAGAAAAATTGACCATTCTGATGAAAACCATGTTGCTGAAGCGGTTCGTTTTTCAACTTGGGATTCAAATATTCAATTGACTATGGCATTTTTCGTCAATGCCTTACTGTTAATTATGGGCGTGGCCGTTTTTAAATCCGGCACTGTCAAAGACCCGTCATTCTTTGGATTATATGAAGCTTTGTCAGACCCTAATACTTTAAGTAATGGACTTCTTGTCTCTGTTGCCAAATCAGGTGTCTTATCCACTCTTTTTGCTGTGGCACTTTTAGCATCAGGACAAAACTCTACCATTACAGGAACGTTGACTGGACAAGTCATCATGGAAGGGTTTATTCATATGAAGCTTCCAACATGGTTAAGACGTCTAGTGACACGTTTAATTTCAGTCATTCCTGTTGTTATCTGTGTCATGATGACAAGTAAAAAAGGAACATTAGAAGAACACGAAGCGCTTAACAATTTAATGAATAACTCTCAAGTATTCTTAGCTTTTGCCTTACCTTTTTCAATGATTCCACTCCTTATGATGACAAACAGCGAAGCTGAAATGGGGCATCGCTTTAAAAACAATGGGCTTGTTAAATTCTTTGGCTGGGTTTCAGTTATTGCCTTAACTTACCTCAACTTAACTGGACTCCCAAGTCAGATGGAAGCTTTTTTTGGTGACAATCCCAATCAAACAGAACTAACAACAGCGCACAACATTGCCTATGTGATCATTATTGGTGTACTACTTCTTTTAGCTTGGACCATATGGGATTTGTATAAAGGAAACAAACGAATCATGGAAGCATCGCAAAATACACCATAATCATTTACCAATAGGATTGAAGTTATTTAAGTCAATCCTATTTTTTTATTGTTTTTTTCATTTAATGTATGTATTATTAAGTAAACATTAAATTTTTTTAATTTTCACTTAACTTACCTCACATAAGGAGTTGGAAGTATGGAACATAATACAAATACTACAAAAAAAAATACAATCGGTATCGTCTTATCACTAATGATTGGTTATTCTATCCTTTATATGGATAAAAGTATGATTTCAACCGCCATTATCCCGATTTCTTCCGAATTTAACTTAGATGCTGCTCAGACTGGTCTTATCATGTCTTTTTTCTTTTTAGGTTATTCTCTCATGCAAATTCCTGGTGGCTGGTTAGCTGATAAAATTGGAGCAAAAAAAGTCTTAATGCTATCCATGATACTCGTTGCTATTTTTTCTGCCGTATTTGGCTTAGTGGGTGTCCTGTCCGCTTTTGTTTTAGTAAGATTTTTTGCTGGTATTGGACATGCCGGGTACCCATCTAGCGTGACAAAAGCTGTCGCAACAAATTTTGAGCCAGAAAAACGTACCTTAATTCAATCCATCATTTTATCGACATCTGGGATTGGTGGCATATTAGCCTTTACTTTAGGTGCGAACCTTATCAATATAAACTGGCGATACGCCTATTTCGTCTTAGCTGGACTATTTATGTTATCGCTCATCTTAATTTTTTTGTTCATTCCTAACACTGTTCCTATAAAACAAACAAATAAAAAACGCATCCCATTCTCTCATGTATTCTTAAATCGTAACGTTATTTTTCTTGCAATGGCTATGTTACTACAGAATTTCTTACTATATGGAAATATGTCCTGGTTACCATCTGTTTTAAACCAAAAGTTTGAATTGGATTTAAAAAGTATCGGATATCTATTAGCTGTGAATGCTCTATTTCAAACTATCGCAACAATGTATTCAGGTGTGTTACTATCCAAACTGTTTTTAGGAAAAGAAAAACTCTTCATTTTTTTAACAACATCACTCACTGCCGTGTTAGTGATTGCTTTTATCTTTTCCAATAGCTTAGTGTTATCTATGATTTTCTTAGTATTGGTTAGTATTTTATCTGTCAGTGCTTTTACAGCTATGTTTACTCTACCACATAAGCTAATTAATCCAGAAATTATCGGGGCATCTATTGGATTTATCAATACAGGTGGCACACTCGGTGGTTTCCTTGCACCTATGATTTTAGGACAACTCATTAAGGTTGGTGGTGGATCATTTACTCTGTCATTTGTGTTTATGGCAGTCGCTAGCATCCTTGCTGGTTTAACTGTCTTATTTGGTATTAGAAAGGAAGAAAAATAATATGGAAAAAGCAAAACAACGTATCAATGAATTAATCGAGAATAAAAGAGCAACTTTTATTGAAGCAGCAGATAAAATTTGGGAAACACCTGAGACACGATTTGCTGTAGAAAAATCCGTTCAACCTTTTTATGATATTTTAGAAAAAGAAGGATTCTCTATTGAAAAAGGGCTGGCAGACATGGACCATAGCTTTGTTGCTACATATGGTTCTGGAAAACCAGTTATTGGTATCTTGGCCGAATATGATGCATTGAGCAATTTAAGTCAAGTTGCCGATTTAGGTGAACAAAAAGCCCAAGTCCCAGGTGGCAATGGACATGCGTGCGGTCATAACTTACTGGGAACTGGCGCATTAGCTGGTGCTGTTGGGATTAAAGACTATATGGAAGAAAACAACCTAAGTGGTACCATCAAACTATTTGGTTGTCCTGCTGAAGAAAGTGGCTACGGAAAAGCCTATATGGCAAGAAGTGGGGTATTTGATGATGTAGATACTGCATTGTCATGGCATCCTTGGGACATTAATGGGATTTGGTCAATTAGTAGCTTAGCAGTGTATCAAATCTACTATCGTTTCAAAGGTATCGCTGCTCATGCCGCTGCTGCCCCTGAGTATGGCCGTAGTGCGTTAGATGCCGCCGAATTGATGAATGTCGGCGTACAATTTTTACGTGAGCATATCATTGATGAAGGCCGTGTTCACTATGCCTTTCGAGATGTAGGAGGAGATTCTGCTAATGTCGTTCAACCATCTGCGGAATTACACTATTTTATTCGTGCACCAAAGATTGAACAGGCCAATGAGATATTCAAACGTGTCACACGAATCGCTGAAGGTGCTGCATGGATGACTGAGACAGAATTAGAAATCGGGTTTGATTCCGCATGTTATGACTACATTCCTAATCAAGCTATCTCTACCGTCATGCAAAAAAATCTCGAAGAATATGGAAATGCGAATCTAACAAAAGAAGACCAAGAATATGCTCAACGTTACTACGATACTTTACCTGATGCAACAAAAGAACACTTGATTAATCGAGCGAAACAAGTCGATCCAACTTTATCAGACGACGATGCAAAACGATTGGGTAGTTTACCTGTTTCAGAACAAGTTATGCCTTTAATCTTCTCTGACGAAACACAAGGTTCAACAGACGTTGGAGATGTTAGTTGGATCTGTCCAACAGCACAAGTATTTATTGGGTGCGAACCTCAAGGAACACCAGCACACAGTTGGCAATGGGCAGCTAATGGAAAATCTAGCGTCGCTCATAAAGGATTAATCGCTGCAGGTAAAGTCATCGCAACAACAGCTTACGACCTATTAACAAACCCTGAATTAATCGAAAAAGCTAAAGCAGAACACCGAGACGTTTTAAATGGTAAAACTTATGTGTCTGCGATTCCTGAAGATGTGTTACCAAAATAAAAAAAATCCAGACAAGTTTTTTACGCTTGTCTGGATTTTTTTAACCATTTAATACTGCTCCACCATTAACGTGTAAGCATTGGCCACTGATATAACTACTATCTTGATTAGAAGCTAAAAAGACAAAACATGGTGCAACTTCATAAGCTTCACCACAACGTTTCATTGGTGTATCTAATCCAAATTTATCATGTGTCATCCCTTTCATAGTCGCAGGAATCAACGGCGTCCAGATTGGGCCTGGTGCTACACTATTAACACGAATTTTTTTAGCGATAAATTCATCACGAACAGATAAAGAACGAGTATAGCCTATCACCGCACTTTTCGTAGTAGAATATGTTAATAAATAAGGATGTCCACGGTAAGCATTTACCGATGCATTGTTGATGATAGAGGCTCCCTCATTAAAATGTGGAAATAAGTATTTTGTAAAATACATGAAGCTATAAATATTAGTCGCAAATTCACGTTGAACTTCTTCTTCTGTGATATCGACAATGCTATCACGCTCGTGTTGTTCTGCCACATTGTTTACTAATATATCAATTGTTTCAAATTGTTCAATAAAAAAGTCAACGGCTTCTTTTACCACATGTTCATACCCAACATCACCTTTAAATAAATAAACAGTGGATCCCAGTTCTTCTGCACGTTTTTTTACTTGAAACGCATCTGCATCATTTTCATAATACACAATACCAAGATCTGCCCCTTCATGAGCATATGCTATCGCAATTGCTGCTCCGATCCCACTATCGCCTCCTGTGATAATGGCACGTTTACCTTTAAGCTTGTTAGCTGATAAATAATTAGGATCTTCAATTAGTACCTCTGTTGATAGGTAATCACTACCGTCTTGTTGATGATAATCTTCTTTTGGTTTGTTTAATTTATGTTCCAATGGTATCTCTCCTTTTTATAAACTTTCGTTAGTAAAAAATATACTCATCGTATAAATATAACTACAAATAAAACATTATCACAAAAAAAGTTATTTTACTAAAAGATAAAGACCATAAAATCATATTTTATATAAATACTCTATTTATTTAATAATTAACTCGCAATAATTTCATGTAAGACATATAATTCCCAATCAGAAATACTAATACGATAAAAATCCTCAATAGATGACAATAAATCTTTAATATTTGAGTAGAAATAATTATCATTGACCTTTAATAACGACAAATCCGTTGGCACAGGATAATCAACTGACCCTAAAATCGTACGTTCAATCATCAATGCTAAATGCATCGTTAGATTAAATTTTACTTTTACATTAAACTTTATGCCAAATCGACGTTCACATTTTTCAATAATCATTTCAACTTGTTTGATAATGATTTCCGGATTTAAGAAATTTAATTTTTCAGATAGACCTTCTTTTGAGAAGAAATAAATACATTTATTAGTCAAATCAGTCATGTATTTTTCGTGAATGGTATTACGAAACGTATATTTCATCGCTTGATGTTCGGTATCCTCATCTAAAATATCTAATAAATTAACAGAAGACACTGCTGTTTTATTGTCTAGATAAGACGTCGTCATAATGAGTTCTGTTGTATCAAGATAGCCCTTATCTGAGTTTTCACGGTCTAAAATATCGAGCAATTCATTAAAATGCATCACAATGATTTTTATTTCTGGATTAATAAACGGTTCAAATAATTTCTTCAATTTTTTGGCAATATCATAACCCAAAATACTTGAAATAATGACATTGCGATCATTTGAAAAGCCTTCAAAATACTGAATATCTGTGATAAATTTTTGTTTAATATTTTTGGTGATGTCATAAAATGTGTGATGATTCAGTAGTTGCTGGCCAATTTCCAGTGCAAATGAGGTCGTAAGATTATTAACAACCAATAATTCTCCCATAATCTCTGGTTTTAAACTCTTATAAAAATGAACCAATGATCCCATATCTACCAACATAATGACCCCTTCAGAAGTATCTCGCTCAGAAAGCCACGATTTCACTTCTAATACAATGTCTTTAATAGAGGCATCAAGTGGCATGTTAATCGCATCAAACACATAATTGCCACATAATTGATTGGACACCGCTTGAATACTACTTGCAGTTGTATCGCCATGAGCAACAAGTAAGGCATGATAAGCAATTTCTTCTTTTATAGCTCCTATTAAAAATAGACTCAACAAAAAACGTGCTTCTTCTTTGTATTCAACTGGTAATGTAGACGTAATTTTTTTAGCAAAAAGTGCCGTACGTGGATAGTCCATACTAATCATTTGTTTTATTGGTTGATGATCAAACTTGATACAATCTTTTAGTAATAGGTATGTAGTTAGTTTTTCAAGATAAGGTGTCACACTATCTACTTTACCCATTATTTGTTTAGTATTAGCAAGTATTTTTTCTCTAATTTGTTTTAAAACATAGGTTTCTCCACCAAAATCATCTTTGGATAGCGGAAAACCCAGTAGCGTTTCTCGTAACTCCAATACATCACTCGTAGAATGAAGTAGCACATTTAGTTTTTCTAGCATCTCTTTTGACACATCCACTAGTTGATTAAGTGGTTCATCATAAATCACTTTCACCACATCATCGTGATTATCACCTATATAAAGTACGTCTTTATCCTCTTGATAATGAAGTGCATCAGCACAATATAACTTGACCTTGTTGGCTAATTGCCCAATATTTCCTGACATTTTTTCATGTAAAAAACGATCAAAAATCAAACGATCAATCATCATGTCCTTTTTCAACAGTTTCGCTTCTTTTAAAAACAAGACTCTTAAAATCGTCTCTCGCTCTTGTAATGGCCGTAGATGATAATCTGCTAACTCCAATACAGCTGAGATACGACGTAAAAAGGTTGGTAACAACACCTCTTTAGGGTCTTCTGTTGTCGCAAAAATCAAGCGAACGTTAGCTGTTTCTACTTTATCTTCCTCCCCAATTAAGCGAAACTGACCTGAATCCATAAACTGAAATAGTTTTTCTTGATTTTCATATGACAAACGATGGACTTCATCTAAAAATAAAATACCGTTGTCTGCTTTACTAAGTAACCCTTTTTTATCTTTGTCAGCACCTGTATAAGCCCCTTTTTTATGACCAAATAATGTTGAAGACAACAATTCAGGATTATTCGCGTAATCCGCACAGTTAAATACCACGATATTATCTGAGCAATTCGCCTGTTGTTGATTAAGGTAATCAAAAATCAAGTGTGCTAAATAAGTTTTCCCTACCCCACTATTTCCATGAATTAAAACAGGTAGTCCTTTTGGTGGATAGGACATCGCAGCTTTACAGGTTTTTATCATAGATTTGGCACTGCCTTTACTACCGATAAACTGTTCAAACACATCTTGTGACGTATGGTACTCGTGACTAGTTAGTCGCCAAACAATGGGATATGTTTCACTTTTAATAACCTCTTTATCTTTGGCTAACTCATTTAAATATAAACTCGTGACTGAGCGACTTAACCCAATTTTTTTAGCTAATTCAGTTGTCGTAATCCCAACTTGTTCTTCCCCTATACCTTGAAGCAAATGTCTTCTAGTCGACTCCTTCATTCTACCAATCCCCCTACATACTAAAAAACGCATGGCACGTATTGCCCATGCGTTTCACTCTTACATACCAATAATATAACGACACATAGTTACTTTTCTTGTTAAATTTTAGCATAGTTTACCTGATTAATGTGTCATGATTTATTACCAAAACCCTATGTATTGTGTAATAAATTGATTAACAAATACCCAGTAAGCCTAAAATAATCCCAAGAATCATGATACCAAACATCACAACATTGATATTTACTTTTTTACGTAATAACCAGAACGTAATCAATGTCACAGTTAGTGGTACAATCCCTACAAATAATTGATCTAAGTAATCTTGAATTTTAATTGGATCAGAGCCACTGACTGTTACTTCTAAAATCGTTTTGAATTTTACAGTTGAAGCAGTCATACTTCCCATCATCAGTAATCCAACCATACTAGATGCTTTAGTCAGTATTTTCATACCGCCACTTTCATATAGTTTTTGAATGAAATTGGCCCCAACAGAATAACCTGTATAAAGAGCATAATAATGAATAATAAAAGCTGGAATATTGTAAAGTGCTAAGAAAACGATGGCTCCCATAACTGATCCGGTACTGGCGATTGAAATACCGATACTAGCTGCAATAACACGTAAAATCCCCCAGAAGAATGAATCCCCAATACCTGATAAAGGTCCCATCAATGATGCTTTAACTGCGGTGATGGAGCTTGCATCAAAATTCTCATCTTCACTATTTTGTTTTTCCATTGAGGTAACAAGCCCCATAATAAAGTTATTAATATGCATAGTAGCATTAAACCACGTTGTATGACGGACAATCGCATCTGCTCGTTCTTCCTCTGTTTTGTAATAACGATTGATGACTGGAAGTAACGTATAGATAACGCCTAACGCATGGTATTGTGTCGCTCCTGTACGACTGGCATTCATTGTCCATGAACGCCAAAAGACTGAGCGCATCATTTTTTTATCTTCAACTGACATATCTTGTTTTAGTTTCATGCGAAAAAGTCCTCCTCTTCTTCTTCTTTACTCATTTCACCACTTGCAACTTTCCCTTGTGTAGTTGGTAAATTCATCATTTGAACATCACGTTGAACCATCATCACACAAATCACAATCCCAACAGCCGCCACTGCAACAGCCGGTAATTTCAAGTAAGCTGTTAAAATAAAGCCTAATAAGTAAAATACCGCTAATTTATTATCCCAAAGTAATTTCATCAACATTGCAAACCCAACAGCTGGTAATAAGCCACCTGCTGCACTCAATCCATTCATCACATTTTGTGGAATGTTATTTACCATAACGGCAACAGGTTCACTTCCAAGTAACACCCCAACAAATGAAATCGCGGCAATAATAAAGTAATAAAAAATCCATGTCCCATAATGTAGTGCCACAATTTTTCGTTGGTTATTTTCACGTGCAACACGATCTAACATGGGTGCAAAAATATTCATCAAGACATTTTTCAAAAACATCACGACAAACGCTGCTAACATCCCGATTGGAATCGCTAATGTAATCGCCGCTTTTTGCTCAACATTTGCAATAATCGCAAATGTTGTCGCAAGAGTTGTTGCTGTAACTGGTTCGGCAGAGATCACGCCACCAATATTCACATTTCCCATAAACACGGCCTCAAGTGCTGCTCCCATCAAGACACCTGTTTTTAAATCTCCCAGTAATAACCCTGTCACAAGCCCCACAACTAATGGGCGTTCCAACATACTTTGACCTGTTAAATAGTTACCAGCAAAACAGATAAACACACTAAGTCCTGCCATAAGTGCATGCATTAACATTTTTTATCCCCCTTAAACATTTTTCAATGCTTTTTTCAATTCTAATTTTGGATTAGTTGGTAAAACTTGATTGTAGCTATCCACACGTTCTAACTCTGACAATTCTTTGGCAGCCGTTAATTCATCTGGATTAAGTAACACACTTGGGAAAATCGTTGTTTTGTCTTTTGGATCAGACTTGTCAAAACGACCAGCATTGGCTACATTCACTGTTTCAACAGCATCAACGTGTTGTGCGATTTTATTCGCGTCAGACACACAATTTACAATGACAAACATGCGTTTATCTTTTCCACGAGGGTCATTAAATAACTCAATCGCATCATCCACTGAACGTACTAATAATTTCATGCCATTTGGTACGGCCATTTTTAATGTCATTTGCATCACTTGATTTTTTGCCGCCTCATCATTTGCTACAACTAAAAGTGGGGCATTTAGTTCTTTTGTCCATACAACAGCCACCTGTCCATGGATTAATCGGTCATCTACTCTAATTTGTGTAATCATTTTTTCTCCTCCTAAAAAATATCGTCCTCTTCTTCTATTGTGGTTGAAACCAGTTGAACCTGTGATTCTTGAATCGCTGCTAATATATCTTCTTTTGACAACATGCCAGTATTTTCATGAAACATAACGGATAAAATAATAGCTAAATTTGAATTTGATACCAACATGATGTTGTCTTTCCCTGATGTCATAATTTCTGCTGCAATTTTTTGATTCACACTTCCACCATATAAATCTGTGAATACAATCCCCTGACTATCTTCACTAACCCCTTGAATAAATTGTTGAACATTTGGTGTGTAATCATCATCCGTAACATAAGCATCTATTACTTGGACAGTGTCTCCACTACCTGTTAAGATGTTCAACGAGTTTTGCAAGCCACTAGCAAATTTGCCATGTGTTGCAATTAAATAACTTCTCTCCATTCTTTTCACCTCTTCACTTTTATATATGCAAGTATGATGCCAACTTTTCCAAAACCACAGAATGCGGTTACAAAAGGTTTTTAGGTAAATTATACTGTTTAAACACTTTTCTTTTTTTCTAAACAACTTAAACACTTAAAAAAGACACTGTTTCTTAAAGTTAAGAAACAATGTCTTTTAATGATTATTTAGTTATCTTTTTGAAAAAAGGCATCTAATAAGGCACGTACTTCATCTGTTGATTTGGTATTCATTAAACTAACACGTAAATCACTGGCTCCTGGAAAGCCTTTGACATAAATTTTAAAGAATCGATGCAAACCAACAATGGAACGTGGCACTTGTTTAGCATACTCATCTTGTAAGTCTAATTGAAGTCTCAATAGCCCTAATAAGTCTTCTGTTGAATGATTTTTAGGTTCTTTCTCAAAAGCATATGGATTTTTAAATATTCCTCTTCCTATCATGACACCATCCACACCATATTTTTCGACTAACTCAAGTCCCATCTGCCGATCAAGCACATCTCCATTAATAGTAATGAGTGTATTAGGTGCTATCTCATCTCTTAATGCCAATATTTCTGGAATTAATTCCCACTTAGCGGGTACTTTACTCATTTCATCTCGAGTTCTTAAATGAATCGACAAGTTCGCTATATCTTGTTTTAAAATATGTGTCAGCCAATCTATCATCTCATCTTGTGAGTGATACCCAATACGTGTTTTCACACTGACTGGTAGCCCACCTTCTTTTGCTGCGGCGATTAATTCGGCCGCCACGTCAGGACGTAATATTAAGCCACTACCTTTCCCACGTGTTGCAACATTAGGGACAGGACATCCCATATTAATATCTATGCCTTTGAATCCCATCTCTTTTAATTCTGTACTCATCTGTCTAAAGTACTCAGGATTATCTCCCCAGATATGTGCCACGATAGGTTGCTCGTCTTCTTCAAAGACCAATCTTCCTTGAACGCTTTCTTTACCATCGGGATGACAAAAACTATCCGAGTTAGTAAATTCGGTAAAAAACACATCAGGTGCACCCGCTTCTTTAACCACATGACGAAATACCACATCCGTCACGTCTTCCATTGGTGCTAAAATAAAAAATGGCTTCGGTAATTCTTGCCAAAAGTTGGTTGTCATATAAGTTTCTCCGTTCTAAATCCTTTTACTAAGTCACTTGGTATTATACTAATAATGACAAAAAGACGCAAAGGCTATAGTCTCAAACTATAACAAAAAACAGACAACTCAAAAATGAGTTATCTGCCTTTATCTTATAAACCGTATTTTTCAAATTCTTTTTCGATTTTTTCTAAATCTTTTTCATCATACTTCTCATATTTTTTAATATCATGCAAGATATGTTTAATATTATGTAGTGCTTTTGACTCATAGTACCATTTTTTTACACTATGTTTTTTAGGGTCAGTTTCGACTTGATCTAATTTATCTAAATTAGCATCTAATTCATTTAAAACTTTCACAACATCATCAATTACTTTGTCTTCTTTTTTTTCATAATTTGTCATTTTGAAAACACCCCTTTAATAAGTATAAGTTAAGTATAGTCCTATTATATTAGAAAACAAACTGATAACACTTATGCATATATCATTTTAGTAGATTGCTTTGTCTAATAAACACTTACTTCAATATAAGCGATGATTAAATAAAGGTAATATAACAAAATAGGTTTATTTTTTCATATCGAATAATCGAGCGTGTTTTACGTCTTCGATTGTTTGTGTTCCTGCTAATTGCATAACACGTTTTAAATCTGTTTCAAAGTATTCTAAGACAGATTTAACACCTTTCCATCCACCTAAAGCAAGTCCGAATAATACTGGACGACCTAAAGCAATAATATCTGCTCCACTTGCTAGTGCTTTAAAGATGTGCTCTCCACGACGAACACCACTATCAAATACGATTGGCACACGACCTGCTACAGCTTCAGAGATTTCAGCTAACACTTCAAACGATCCTGGTGCATTATCTAACTGACGTCCACCGTGATTTGATACCCAGATACCAGCTGCTCCAGCACCAATTGCTAATACAGCATCTTCAGGCGTTTGTACTCCTTTAACAAATACTGGTAAACCAGAATATTCAGCAATAAATTTTACGTCAGCTGGTTCAATTTTTTGTTTAGATTGAGCATAAATGTTATTTAATGACATGTTTTCTCCAGAACCTGTTAAGTAACGAGAAACAATTGGCATACCAAATGGGTAAACAAATTTATTTTCTAAATCACGTTCACGATTTCCACTTAGTGTTGCATCAGCTGTTAAAATAATCGCTGTCGCACCATCTGCTTTTGCTTCATCTAAGATGTTTTTATTCATTTCTTCATCTTTACTCATGTAGATTTGGAACCAACGTGGGTTACCATTTAAACCAGCATCGATTTCTTCAAATGTTGCACCAGAATAAGCACTGATAGACATAATTGTTCCACCAAATTCAGAGATTCCTTTAGCAGTTCCAGCTTCTTTTGTTGCGTGAGCTAATCCGTGAGCTGCAATTGGAGCCATAATAAACGGTACTTTTAAATCGTGTTCAAAGATTTTTGTTGATGTATCTGGGTGTTCAACGTTAGCTAATACACGAGGGAGTATACCTTTACTTAACCAAGCTTCGTCATTACGTTGTAGCGTAAATTCTTTTCCTGATCCACCTGATATATAGTCAAATCCACCTTTAGGAACGACTTTACTTGCTTCTTCTTCTAATCTATAAGTACTAATTACGTCAATTTCTTGTTCAATTGTTGGTGCATTGTATGTTTGTTGTTCTGTCATGTTATTTCATCCTTTTTGATTTTTTTGTTTTTAAAATTTATTCCCTAACTTAATTAAAATAAAAGATTGGTAATCGGTCCTGTAAATGGTACCAAGATGACAACTGTAATACCTGTTACCACGATTGATAAGCCGGACATAGCTCCTTGAACTTCGCCCAGTTCAATCGCTTTTGCTGTTCCCATAGCATGAGATGAACTTCCTAATGCGACACCTTGAGCCACTGGATCTGTGATGTTAAACAACTTAAAGACAGTTGGTCCAATCATCGCTCCAATAACGCCCGTAAAAACAACCACTGCAACAGTCAGTGATACAATCCCGCCAAGAGAGTCAGATACTCCTACTGCAATAGCCGTCGTAATTGATTTAGGAATTAATGTTGCTCCCATCTCTTGTTCAAACTTAAATAGCATACTGAAAGCATAAATCATAACGGTATGGAAAATCACACCACTAAATATTCCCGTTAATATAGCTGGGTAATATTTTTTCAAATACACAAAATTTTGTTCCAGCTTAATTGCTAACGCCACTGTTGCTGGGGTAACAAATAAACTTAAAAACTGCCCACCATTTTTATAGGTTTCAAGTGGTATATCTAAAAACACTAAAATTACTATTAGTACAACAATTGCAAATACTAACGGTGTAAATAATGGATTTTTCGGCCATTTTGCTTTTAGACGTGCTGCTAATAAATATAATCCAACAGTCATACTAATCCATAAAAATGGACTCTCTAATATATTAGACAACATCTACTTCTACCTCTATTTCTTCGATTATCACGGTATTTTGTGTTTCCGCTTCCACTTCTTTAGATTTAACTGCCTGAACAATTCGTCCAACAAACGCAATCATCAATGTTGTTGTCACCGCCATAATAACCAGTAATTGCCACCATGTATTAGCTAATACACCGAAGTTTGCCATAAGTCCAACGCCTGCTGGGACAAAGAATATTCCCATGTTATTAGTTAACCATGTTCCCACTTCATCAACTTGGTCCATCCTGACCCACTTAAAGTGAAGAGCACAGAAGAATAGCACCATACCAATCACACTTCCTGGAATTGCAATAAATGTAGATAATAGTGCAGAGACTATTTCACCTAATAAAGAAAATAAAAAAATCCAGAAAAGTTGTTTGATTTGTTTCATAAAAATCAACTCTCTTTCGTTTTGTAAACGTTTTAGTGACATAAATATATCATGAGACAGATTCTTTGAATAATACTATTTCCTTATGATATTATAAATGCTGCTTATGTAAATAGCTTTTATATACATTTTGCTTATGAGTGTTTTTTCACAATATTTTAGAGGAGCTCACCATGAATTTAAAAGATCTAGCATACTTTCACCATCTTGCACAAACGCTTAGTTTTACTGCTACTGCCGATTATTTTTACATATCCCAACCTTCCATTTCTATGGCTATAAAACGGCTAGAAAACGAACTAGATACCGTTCTAATTGATAGAAAAAGAATTCACAAGAAGCTTAGTTTGACTGAAACCGGTGACATTTTATATCGTTATTCTCATCAAATTTTAAAGTCCGTTGAACAAGCGGAAGAGGAAATTCATGACTTTAAACATCAAATCGTCTACTTTGGTTTCTTACCAACTATTGGTGGCTATTTTATGTCCCATTTATTACCTCATTTGAATACATTTTCATCCTCAATGAAATTTATTGAAGAAGAAAGTTCGGATATTATGTTAAATCTAGTAAAAAGTGGTAAGGTTCCCATTGCAATCATTGGAAGTGACGAACCTGTATTTAACGACGCCTCTTTAATTCAAGTGCCATTAAAACAAGAAGATATGGCTTTATGGGTGTCAAAGAGTCACCCACTTGCTACTCAAAAAAAAATCTCCCCTACAGCTTGTAAGGAAGATGTCTTTATTTCATTAGAAAAAGGATACATGCATCACCGAATATTTGATGACTGGGTATTAGATCATCACTTAAAAAATATTCAAACAATTTACACTAAAGAAATACAGACTGCCCTATCCATTGCGAGTTCTACCAACATGATAGCCTTTTTAAGTGATATTTTAGTACGAGATCATCCAGGATTAGTTAAAGTTGAGATTGAACAACCACCGCAAATCTACATAAGTCTGATAGTAAACAAACACATTCATCAATCTAATACATTTCAGACAACATTTAATCAAAAAATTATTGATTTAGCACAAGAATTTAGCCAACCTTTTAACGTGGAATAAACTATTTATTTTATTAACAATAATTTCTAAATAATATATGAAACTAATTATTTTTTGGTATGATAATACGAGGAGCTGATATAATGAAAAAACAAGGAATTTTAAACATCGTCCTATTAATAGCATTGATTGCATTTGCTGGAGTAAGTGTCTATAAAGTAGAACAAAACAATAAAGATATTGCTCAAGCGCAAATTCAAATAAATGAATTAAAAGCGACAATAGATAAACAATCAAAAGAATTAAGTGATAAAGATACCACAATAAAAGATCTAAAAAGTGACGTCCAAACTGCTCAAGAAAAAATAAAAAAGCTAAATGAAACGAGCTCGTTTTCACAAACAGGTACTCAGGTTGGCGACACACAAAGCAATACGAGCACTTACAACCCATTCTAATAAAAATAATCGCATGGTGTTTTCTTAATATAGGCACATCATGCGATTATTTTTATTAAGTCCACCATCTTATTTCTTACTGATTCGTCCAGCCTAATATATCTAAACTATATAGAGTGTCATCCATAGTCGCAATATGAGGCAAATGAGCCCATCTCTTAAATCCATTGGTTAGAAATAATCTCTGACTTGCTTTATTGTGAGAAAACACATAAGCCATTATAGTTGTGATGCCACAACGAGTCACTTGTGAAAATACCCAGTCTAAAGCTTGTTGACCCAATCGTTGACCTTGATGATCTTTATCAATATATAGGCTAATTTCAGCTGTTGCCTGAAATGCTGGTCTGCCGTAAAAATCTTCCAAGGCTACCCATCCCACGATACTTCCTTCTTTTTTTATCACCCAAATCGGACGGGTTGTTTGATTATATGACTCAAACCACTTAATTTTTGATTCAACCGTTACAACTTCAGTATCTGCTGTTGAAATTCGTGTTGGTATCGCTTGGTTATAAATCGCAATAATTTCAGGTAATTCATCGCGTGTAGCATATGAAAACGTGACAGTCATCTTAATTTTCCTCTTTTCCTTCCAATAATGAGTATTAGTCTAACATACCACTGTTTTATTCGCACGTTTTTTATAATAATTCATACACATCGAACCCAAAATGCCTTATGTGTTGTTTTAACAACTCAATATAGGTTTGCGCCACTTGACTTATTTCAATTTTTTTATGGCGTAAATATCCTAACGTCATCGTTTCATCCACATCAAGTGGAATTGCCACAATCTTCTCATCATTTAGCTCACTACTAATAATCCCTGAGCTAATCGTATAACCATTTAATCCAATCATTAAATTAAAAATCGTTGCCCGGTCACTAATTTGAATATGCTTTTTATGTGGTAATGTACTTAAAATCTCTTCTGAAAAATAAAATGAATTGGTATCTCCCTGTTCATAAGATAAATAAGGATAACCTGCCAAATCATCAAGTGTTAGGCGTGTTTTTTTCGTCAAAGGATTATCTCGTCCGACAAACACATGTGGTTGAGCATCAAAAAGTGGCACAAACATCAAATCTTTTTCTGAAATCAATCGCTTTAACACGGTTTTATTAAAGTCATTCAAATAAATCACACCTAACTCACTACGAAATGTCTGCACATCATTTAGCGTATTTTCCGTAATGGTCTCTCGCAAAGTAAAGTGATATTCATCTTTACCGACTTCTTTTACCAATTCGACAAAGGCGTGTACGACAAAGGCATAATGTTGTGCAGACACACTAAATGTTCTCTTACGGGCTGTATCTTGTTTAAACCGTCCATTCAACAAATTCACTTGGTCAAGCACCATACGAGAATAATTCATAAACTCTCGCCCTTCACTTGTGAGCGTGATCCCTACTTTACTTCGATAAAATAATTGGATATTATACTCTTTTTCTAACTCTTTCATGGCTTGTGATAAACTAGGTTGACTGATAAACAACTGTTTGGCAGCTTCATTAATAGAACCTGTTTCCGCTATTTTTTCTAAATATTCTAACTGTTGGATGCGCATAGTGACCTCCTTACGTTATAGTTTTTACCTATTATATCACTAAATTATTCTGTATTATCTATTTTTCTTTAATCTTGCTACAATACCTTCAACACTTAAAAAACGGAGGGATTATTTATGACACGATCAAAATTTCAATTAGTTGGATCATTACTTAGACCGAAAAATTTATTAGAGTATAAAGAACAAATCGAAGCACGTGACGATATCACCTATCCTTTTTATGATGACTTTGCTGGTTATCAAGAAGTGGAAACAAACGCCATTAAAGAAGTCGTAAAAGAGCAGATTGAACATGGGATTGATATTGTGACTGATGGGGAGTTTTCAAAAGCATTATGGCATCTTGATTTCTTATGGGGATTAGATGGTGTCGAACGGTTTATCACAGATCACGGTTATGCGTTTAAAGATCATGATGGCACTCATTTTGAAACACGTAAAGATATCGGGATTCGTATCACTGCTCCTTTAAGCGGTAAAAACCATCACTTCCTTAAAATTTTTAAAGAAGTAAAAGAAGACGCTGGTAACACTCAAGCAAAATTAACCGTATGGGGAGCAGCCCATGCTTTTACTGAATTAACAGTATTTAATGGCCTTTACGGTAACGGACAAGTGTATAAAACACAAGATGATTTGAAAAAAGGCTTAATTAAAGCCTACAAAGAATTTCTAACTGAATTTAAAGAAATTGGTGGCGAAATCGTCCAATTTGATGATTGTTTATGGACACTATTTTCTTCAGATAACCAAGATAGTTTCTTCGCTGAAGGAAATGAGAGTTTAGAAGATTTAGCTGATACATTTATCGCCATTAACAATGAAGTGGCTGACTTTGGGCATTCATTAGGACTGAAAGTTTGGACACATAACTGTCGCGGTAATTATCAAAGTCGTCATGCTGCTGGTGGAAGTTATCAAACCATTGCGAAAAAATTCTTAGGAGAACAACATTATGATCGCTTCTTCTTAGAGTGGGATGACGAACGTGCAGGTGATATCTCAGCCTTAGAAGTTTTAAAAAATAAGCCACATGTAGAAGTGGTATTAGGTTTACTATCAAGTAAAACAGCTACTTTAGATGATGAAACAAGAATCTATCAATTACTCGAAAAAGCGAGTCAAATTTTACCTAAAGAAAGATTACTACTATCTCATCAATGTGGATTTGCGTCATGTGATTGTGGAAATGAATTAACCCAAGCACAACAATGGGCAAAAATTGACCAAGGACAAAAAATCGCTAAAAACTTCTGGACTGATGATTATGTGAATCAATATAATTAGAATAAAACAATCCACTATATTAATCCTTCACCACCATAAAAACGAGCAATGATTATTCATGCTCGTTTTGTTTTATTATTCGATGCAACCATTTTTTGGCTTTTTCAACTTCTAAATAGGTCAATTGGTGCGTTAGTGTCCACTCTGATAGGATATTCGCATGAAATCTTTGAAATAAAGTCAGAACTCGTTGACTTTCCTCAATAGGAACAATACTATCTTGTGTTCCTAATGTGACAAATAATTCTGTTTGACTTAAATCATGATCCTCTAAAACATTTATTGGGTACATAGGATGAAATAATACTGCTCTTTGATACTTATCAGGGTAGTTCAGCAATAACTTAATAGCGATATTTGCACCATTAGAATAACCAACTAAGACAATCTCTTGATGACTTAACTGACTCTTTTGCAAAAGCTCACTAATAAACCTATGTAAGTCGTTTGCACGCATTTCTAAATCTACTTCATCATAAACACCGTCACTTACTCGACTAAAAAAGCGAGACTGATCTTGTTCCAATACTTCTCCTCTAATACCTATTAATGTCGCATCTGACATTAAGTCTTTACCAACATCCAATAAAGATGATTCATTTCCACCTGTTCCGTGTAATAGTATTAAAACCGGCTGTTCCTTACCGCCATATTTAATCGTATAATTCATCGTATTTATCCCCCTTAAACCGGTCGTTCAATTGTGATGACCTCTCCTATTTTGGCATAATCACTTCCTGCAAGACGACTCATTGGATGTAACTTTTTAAAATCAATTCTACCATGATCGTATAATGTATCATCAATATGATAATAATTAATTGATAATAACAATAAATCAGCTGTCACTTGATGGTCATCTTTTATTTCAATATGTTGATACAACGTCACTTCCATCTTGATTTGAAGCTCTGACAACATTGGTACTGATATACTTTTAGCTTGATTTAATGTAAAATTCGTCAAACTCAACTCGCTCTCATCTGAGCTACAACGAGTAGCAGTTTGATTAATATCTTTGATATAAGACTCTTCAGCTATATGTACCACAGCTTCCTTACTTGTCACAATATGATGTGCTGTATCTTTCATCTGACCATTTTGTCGTTGAATTGATAACGAAATAATCGGTGGATTAGAGGTTACAATACTAAAATAACTAAATGGTGCAATGTTTAGTGTCCCATCCTTCGCTAGACTCGTAACAACTGCGACTGGTCTAGGAATGATTGAGCCAATTAGCATTTTATAATTTTCTCGTTCACTCATGGTGTCTGGATTTAGTGATAACATCTCTTTTCCTCCTATCGAAGTGGTAATAGACTTTTCTCTAATTGTGATCGCATATGCTCATATTGTGGCGGTAACATTAGCTTTTCACCTAGATGGTCTAAAGACTCATTAATGGTAAACCCTGGTTTATCCGTTGCTAATTCAAACACGATATTTCCTTTTTCAATAAAATAAATGGCTTTAAAATACTGTCTATCTTTTATCTCTGTTACCTGATATTTTTCTTCATATAAATAATCTTGCCATATGCGATGTGTCTCATCATCCGGAACTGACCAGGCAATATGGTGGACAGTACCTACTCCAAAACGTCCGCGTGGCAATCTTTCTTTTGGAATAACAATATGATGTTTTTCTTTACCTATTGTTTCAGCATGATAGGCATCACTATCTTCGGATACTACACTCAACCCTAAATCATCTCTTAATGTTTGCATCGTATCTTTAGGTTGACTAGATAACAATACTGCGCCATGAAATCCCATAATTTGGTATCCGTTCATTTCTTCACCTTCTACCAAAGCTATATCTAAACCATGAGAGTCATTAAATAATAGTGTCGTTTTTCCAAATAATTGACTTATCTCAAAGGAGACATTAAAAGAAGTAAGACGTTCATTCCAATAAGCGAGACTACCTTTAGGAACTCGAAACGCAATGCGACCAACTTGTCCACTACCAACACGCCCTCGACTGGTTGTATTCCATGGGAAAAAAGTTATGATAGTCCCCAGTTCAGCTTGTTCATTACCAAAATATAAATGGTACGTTTGTGGGTCATCAAAATTAACTGTTTGTTTAACCAGTCTAAGTCCCAATATCGTTTCGTAAAATCTCACATTTTCTTTAGTATTTCCAACAATAGCTGAAATATGATGTATTCTATTTATAGATTCCATATCTAAACACCTCTATCTTTTTGTATTAAATGGTTTGATAACACTTTCTATATATTCACGTTTTTTTTCTAAAAATGGTGGTAGTGATAACGCTTCTCCTAATGTTTCATAAGGCTCATCTTCCATAAATCCAGGTTCGTCTGTTGCAAGCTCTATTAAAATATGCCCTACTCTGACATAAAGTGATTCAAAATAAAAACGATTCACATAACCCGAATTAGGTAATCCTAGCTGATCAAATAACTCTTTCCATACTTGTAAAGACGCACGATGTTTCAAACGAAAGGCCAAATGATGCACTTCTCCGTATCCTTGTCTAGCATCAGGTAATTGAGTGTCTTCGACTAAAATAATCCGTGTCCCATTGCCCCCTTCACCAACTTCCATCAAATATCGATTTCCCTCATGAGTAATTTCTTTAAACGAAAAAATTGTTTCCATCAATGATTTAAACTCTTTAAAGTAACTAACTGTTATCTCTGTTGTCCCTAAACCATATATGGCATATTCTTCAGGTACTGGACCATTTTTCCAAGCAGTTCCAGCCGCTACGCCATAATTATTTTCATCTGATATTAATTGATAACGCTGACCATCCTCATCTCTAAATGACAATACTTTTACACCAAATTCTTCTAAAATATCATCATGATCTACATTAAATTCATAAAATCGTTCTTTATAGTATTCTAGTGCGGCATCAGTAGGAACTCTAAACCCTATACGCGTGATAGCATTAGTACCTCTTATACCTTTTGGATTATTAGGAAAGTCAAAAAACGTCATCGTGGTACCTGGTGTCCCATAATCATCTGCAAAATAAGTATGGTAAGTATAGATATCATCTTGATTAACCGTCTTTTTAACTAGTCTCATACCTAATATATTAGTGAAAAAGTCATAATTTTTTTTAGCATCACTTGTCATTGCTGTTATGTGGTGAATGCCTAATAATTTATCTTGTTCATTCATTTCCAATTCCTCCTGATGTCACTATTTTCCTAGTGACCTATTTAATTTGGCTAATAACTTTAATAGTTGTTCTAATTCATTTGGCTCTAAACATGACATTGAATCAGTAATGGTTTTAGCATGTTTAGGAAAAATTTCGTTCATGAGTAGTGTCCCACGCTCTGTTAATACAACAAACGTCACTCGCTTATCGTTAATATTGGTTTGCCTTGTGACAAATCCTTTGTTCTCTAATTGGTCAATAACATATGTCGTACTACTACTAGCTATCAAAATTTTCTCTTTAATCCCTTGGATTGTCTGTTTTCCTTTGTGAAAGAGCAACTCCATCACCGCAAATTCGGTTATATTTAATTGATACTGCGTGACATCTTGTCTGACGATTTTTTCCAATTTATTACTTGCCCGTATCAATTGAATAAATGTGTTTAACGATTGTTCTGTTTGATTCACAGTCATCACCTCTATCATTTATTTCGAATTCGAGATAAAAATAATTAAAAAAAGATATCTCTCTTACTTGACATCATCATATAATATTACTTACAAAAAGTAAACTAATCAGACTTACTTTTAATTAGTAAAATAAAAACATTTAGGTTTGTGGATCACTACAATCTGATAAAAACAGGGTGCTTTTAATGGTATGCCTACTGAAGTTACAGTTTTAATTTACTTATTCTTTTGCTAAACTCATTTTGAGGTGATAAACATGTATAAAAATAATCTTAAAAACTTAATGATAGAAAGAAATATTAGTAACAACAAATTAGCTACGGAAACTTCGATATCTCGTCAAGCAATTAGTAAAATTAAAAACAATGAATTTCATGATATTTCAATTAATGTCTTAACAGAGTTATTAGAATACTTTGACGTAACTTTTGATGAGTTTGGAACAATCTATACTCGGAATGAGTGTCTACAAGCATTGTTACCAGACAAAGGTTTTACTAACAAAAATTTACAGTTATTAGAATCTTTAATTTCTAAAAACTTGAATATTTCTTGCACTTATCACTCTTACTCAAACAATCAGAGCCTCAATATTTACTCAAAAAAACACGACAAAAAATTTGATTTTAGTGGCAATTTTAGAGTTAATACCACCCTACATGGACTGACTTTTGAGATTATAGATTTTGATTTATATATTCGAAATAAAAAAATAAATTTTGATAATTTTTATAGATTCTACCAAAATTTCATTAATCAGTTAGAATGTTATGCGTCACATTTGGGATTCACACAAATAGCTATAAATATAAATCCCTATATTGATGACAATTTATCAGAACTGGTAGATCCTCGAGATATCAACATACCTGATTTGAAGTTTTTAATAGCTCACTCAAACTACTCCAATAGAGAAAATGAGTTGATAAAAATGTCAATTATTAAAAATCGACATTACAGAGAATTTTCACATGATTACGCTTTTCAAACTGCAAATAAAAAAATCAATACAATCAACCATTATATCGATTCGTTACCTAGACTCAATTTTTTTGAAAAAGAAAAAAGACGACTTTCAATGTTATCAGAAAAAAATATTCATTCTAATCATTATACAAAAATATTTTTTAAACAATTGAATCCTGAAATAATCCCCAAAGAAAAACTAGAAAAGGATATGTTAAAACGATAGGAGGTAATTTAAAATTGGATAAATTTGTATCACTGATAGTTGACCCTATACTTGTCGGTATTGTGACGAACCTTTTTTCTCATTGGTTAAATGAAAAAAAGAAGCGGTAGGGGCTATATGGGCTTCTGATTTACTTAAAATAGAATTCTTAAAATTAGTGGTGTATAAAAACTAATATTTATACATGACGACAAAAAAACACCCTCCAAAAACGGCGAGTGCTTTGAGAATTGTGATACTTTACGAGCTTTTTTAAGACCTGTTTTTTTACGTTCAACCATACGAGCGTCACGATTTAACAATCCTGCACGTTTAAGTTCTGGACGAAAATCCCTACTTGACAGTCTTTCGAACACTTTTGAAACTTTCTCAACATTTTAGAGACTTCATTAAAAAAATGAAAAATCACCTATTTAATTGGTTAATGGTGGCAATTTGGTGGCAACTTTTATGTTATTTAATGCGAGCTAGTTCAATATTTATAACATATTAATATCACTCAGATAATGCCATCTTATTTTTCTTCAAAAACGGTTAGATTGTTACCTTATCTACACTACTCTCCATCTACTTTATTCTTTAATTAAATTCAAATCTGTTGTTATCATCTTCACCAATTATTTTTCTTGAAAGTTGCTCATATTTCCAATTATTTTCTTCAAAACAAAATGATGCAATATACGGTTTAAAAAAATTATCTCCACTCAATTTATTTTTCTTTATCCCACTATCATCAGAAAAATCATCTAAAATTTGATTTACTTCATAATCTTGTTCTAAATCTTTACTTTGACTTACAATTAATTTTACTTGTGTATCTTCAAGATATTTTTGTTTCAAATAACAAGTTAGTTTATATACAAATTTAGAGCTCCCATTAGTTTCATTAGAAGGGGCTTCATCTGAATCAAACATAGCAACTACATCTAATCCAAAAAATTTAAACAATTCAATATAGAATGGAAAATGGATTTTTCCATTTGAAAAATAAAAATTTTGATAATCTAAATCATTTAGTGGGACTTTTTGAAGAATTAACTTTTCAGTTAAACCTTCAACAATAATTACTTTCCTATATAACAAGGTTTGATAAAATTCAAAAGATTCTATAATTGTATTTAAGTATAACTCTAATACCTTACCTTCTGATATAAAATCACCTTCATAATGTTCATTCGGCTCACCACAATTTAACAAACTTATTTTTTTCTAAATTGCAATATTAAGTTAGCCACCTAGGTAAAAACATCTAATTTTTTGTGTTATTCTATTAAAATCCATCCTTACCAACATGTTTTGATTTTAAGCTTTTGAATTTCTTCTAAAAATAATGTAGCTGGTTGTCTATAATTTAAGATTTTACGTGGTAAAAGATTAATTTTTTCAGTAGCCAGTTGAATGAATTGTTTTGAGTAGTTGCAGATTGGAGTTCCTTTCGGAATAAATTGTCTTAATAAACCATTATGTCTTTCATTTGTGCCTCGTTCCCAAGAAGAATAAGGATGAGCAAAATAGACATCAGTTATTTGTTGGAGAGCATCATGTAGCGAGCTAAATTCACTACCATTATCAGCAGTAATTGATTGAAACATCTTGCTAAAGCTAGCTTGTCCGAGCTCAGATTTTAATCGATTAACAGCATAACAAACAGACTCTTCTGTGTGATCATCTAACACAACAGTAATCATGTAACGCGTTTTTCTTTCAACAAGAGTAAGTAGAGCATTATCATCTTTAGATTTTGAACCAATAACGCTATCTATTTCCCAATGACCAAAGCTTTCTCTATTGTTAACTGTACTTGGTCGTTCATCAATTGATTTTCCTAGTTCTTTTTTATGCTTACGACTTCTTTTCTTTTTAGATGAGAGCCTAAGCTTCATCTTGAGGTGATGGTTTCTAATAGGTAAAAATCCTTTATCAATATAGTTATAAAGTGTTTTAGTAGAAACAAGAGGTTTATCCCACGTCCTTAAGGACTTGACAAAACCAACAATGGCATCAGGTGACCAATTAAAGTCAATAATCTGTTTACAGGCATAATTAATAAAGTCAACAGCACTGAGTAGCTTAGACTTAGCACCACAACGTTTTCTGTTTTCTATATATTTAGCTTGTCCTGTTTCAGCAAAATAGAGTTGTCTAGGTTTGTTATTTTCTTTGATTTGTGTTGTTGTACCACGTTTCAGCTCATTATTTATTGTTTGATGGTGTCGACCTAATCGTTTACCGATTTCTCTATTAGAATCACCTCTATTATGCCAAACTTCAATAAGTTGTCTTTCTTCAAAGGAAAGATGTTTATAAGTCAATTTTTGTGTGGTATTCTGAATTTGCGCCATGATAAAAATTCCTTTCGTTGTTGGGTAGATACTTCAATGATACATGAATTTTTACCATGGTGTTTTTTTATTATTTTAGGGTGGCTAACTTGATTCTACAATTAACCAAACTTATTTTTTTAAATATATTGGAAAAATCTGTGGTATGACCGTTATCAATTATTTCAGTTTTTATATTATCCCGTATACTAGTATATAAATCCTTTATATCTTCCATTGTTCGATTCGTAACCTTGTAATCTATATTTCCTTCATTTAAAGAAATTGAACAAACAAATAATTCGTCAATCCTCACTGAGGATAATTCCAGAAATCTAGCACTATGTGTTGCAACAAAAATCTGAATATCAGCTTTTTTAAACGAGTCCAGTAAATCTACAATATACTTTAAATTGGTTTCATCTAAAAAATTTTCAGGTTCATCAAATATAACAATTTCAATTGAATTTAAATTCATAGTCAACAGTACATCTAAAATTCTTTTTAATTTTGTTATACCAGAAGAATTGCTTTTTAAAATAATCTTTGATTGAATATCTCTAATTTTTTTTATAATAGAAAGACTGTTTTCATTTATTTCCTCAGTATTCGGTAATTTAGCTGTTTCTTGCCCTCGTGATTGTTCATTAGAATATACATAGATATTATTATCAATCTGCACTTTATTTCTACTTTTAAAAAAAGAATATTCACCAATCTCATCAAAAAATAAAGTTGTATCCTCATTCTGTTTAAAAACCTCTTTTAAGGTATGAGTTTTCCCTGAAGAATTGGGACCAATTAAATAATTTCTTCTTTGATTTAAAATCTCTAATTTGTCAACAATAGTTTCCATAAACTAACCTCTTACCTTATTTAATATCGCATAACAATATTTCTGCATTAACATATTAATTTCATTACTTGGTAATTGAACACTCTTATTTCCATAAATATCCTTTAAATTCTTTATATCTTCAGATGGACCATTAAAAATTCTAGGTGAAATTTTATAAATTAACTCCAATTTATCCATAAATAACTTTAACTCTTGTGAAGTATCACATTGCCAAAAATTAATTTTATATTCAAAGGCTATATCTTGATAATTTTCATAAGTATAATCACCTAATTTTTGACTAGGTAATGCCTTGTCTAAGTAATTAAAGTCTACTGCTAATTGCCAAGCAAACATCATATCAGAAATAATATGAGAAGTTCTATCTTTTATATTATATGGCTCTATTTCCTCCATAATTTCTTTAGGTAGTTTATTAAATTCACCTTCCCAAAAAACAATGATATCTTCCAATTCATCAATTAGTAACCCTCTTTGACTTTCTCTTTTTGGAATTAGAGTTGTTCCTGTATATAAATATTCTTCCCTCAATATAGGTATTATTCTTTTATCAAACACAATTAAACCTGCATTAATATCATCATTATAATTAGACGGGTTTAAATCTCTAATTTTCATATCATCAAGATTTACTACCTTAATATCAATTTCTTTTTCGTTATTTTGAATTTCAATATTTTCAAAATCTAATACTATTGTTCCCCTACAGCTAGTTGATGTGTAATCCCTAAACGCATTTATTCCATCCCCATCTATATTAACTATATCTAAATATCCACCTAAAATTGCTTTTGAAGAAGGTATAACACCTTCATAGTCTTCAATATTTAGTAGCTTGTCCTTGAATCGTAGCTCAAATTCTAATGCTATTTTACTTTCTTTTATTACATGTGGAGTCGTTTCAAACGGGATTTCATCCGCTAAAGCTTCTTTATTAATCAGTAAATATTTACTAGATATAGTTTCATTTGTTTTTTCTTGTTTAGAGTATTTAAATAATGGTAGTTCTTCAAATCCATTATGATTTTCAATGTATTGATTCACGTGAACATCATTAGTTATATTTTTTTCCCAAATCATGTTGTTATTAACAAGTATTGGATTCAATTCATATAAATCTTTGTGATTATAGTTTCTTTGAGTAATCACATTAAATGATTTTTCCTTTTCTTCCTTTAAAGTATATAACGAAACACCAGTCAAATTATCAACAAGCCATGTAGAGTCAACCTCGACTTTCTCATCAACCACTACTATTTTAGAATAAAAATCGATTTTTTCATCTTTAGAAATACAATTTCCTATTTCAATTATCGCTGGAATATAATTCCCTTCAATCTGTTCAATATAATATGAAACTATTAGATTAACTAAATCTTCTTTATTTTTGATTCCCTTTAACCTACTAAACAAGAAGCATACCTCCCATTTCTATATTAAACTTATTATATCACTGTAAAGATAAATGATATATGATACTTAGTCCATGAACAGCCACATGATTTTATATTTTATAATATAAAATATAACCTTGTGTATATATAAAACCTGATTAAAATAGTCAAACTCTACTTAATTATTAAAGGTATAAAAAATGAAATTGCTGTATGATAAAAATTTATTAATGGAATATTATTCCCTTCAACTCTCTTCGCCTTTCTATATCATCATTTCATATACTTAAATTATTAATCCAATTTGACAGAAATCCTCTCTATCAAAAAAACACCCTCCAAAAACGGAGAGTGCTTTGATATTCTGTATAAAAACGAATTAACGTTTTGAGAATTGAGATGCTTTACGAGCTTTTTTAAGACCTGGTTTTTTACGTTCTACCATACGAGCATCACGTGTTAATAATCCTTCACGTTTAAGAGCTCCACGGAAGTCAGGATCTACTTGTAATAATGCACGAGCAATACCATGACGAGTTGCGCCAGATTGTCCTGCATATCCACCACCATTAACGTTTACGAAAACGTCATATGCGCCTTTTGTTTCAGTTAAAACAAGAGGTTGCATAATTACTTCACGTAAATCAGCATGTGGAATATATTCTTCGATGTCTTTGTTGTTCATAACTACTTTACCTGTTCCAGGTACTAAGCGTACGCGAGCAACAGATTTTTTACGACGGCCTGTGCCGATATATTGTACTTTAGCCAATCTATTTTCCTCCTTAAATTAGGTTTGTAATGTCTAATACTTCTGGTTTTTGAGCTTGTTGTTGATGTTCGCTTCCACCATAAACGAATAATTTAGACCATTGTTTACGTCCTAAAGTATTCTTTGGTAACATACCTTTGATAGAATTTTCAACTAAACGACGAGAGTTTTTATCACGTAGTTCACCAGCAGTGATAGATTTCAAACCACCTGGATGTTGGCTGTGACGGTAATATACTTTGTCAGTTGCTTTTTTACCAGTTAATTTTACTTTATCAGCATTAATTACAATTACATAATCACCAGTATCCACATGTGGTGTGAATGTTGGTTTATTTTTTCCACGTAAGATAGATGCTACAACTGTTGATAGACGTCCTAAAGGAACATCTGTTGCATCCACTACATACCATTTACGATCTACTTCGCCATTTTTGGCCATATATGTTGTACGCATGGGTGTTTTTCCTCCAATTTTCTTCTGTTGTTTGACATAACACAATAAGTTTCCGGGGCTCATCGTGGGGCAAACAATACCACTAACCATATTATCCTTATTTTGTTGATATGTCAACAAAATTCACATTATTTATGACACTTTTTCTCGCCGTTATAATCGACTTTCATTAAAAATAACCCCTCTGGTTGAGCAGTTGGTCCTGTCATTTTCTTGTCTTGGTTCGCTAGGGCACGTTGTATAGCGTCTTCTGGCAGTTGTCCATTTCCTATTTTTAATAACGTCCCAACAAGCATGCGCACCATTTTATATAAAAATCCATTTCCCTTAAAAATAAATAATAATTCGTCTTCGCCAACTTCTTCTATTGTCACACTGTAAACAGTTCGTGTCTTATCTTCCACAGAACTTCCTGTCGCACAAAATACACTAAAGTCATGTTCTCCTTCAATAAAACGTGCGGCACGCCTCATAGACTCTAAATCAAGCTCATAGCGGAAATGGGCTGCGTACAATCGTTTAAATGGATTGGGAGATTTACCTGTATCGACATGATAGTGATATTCTTTACCTGTCGCCAAGTATCTCGCATGAAAATCTTCCGTTACTTCTTCAATCGATAAAATACTAATATCCTCAGGTGTTTGAGTATCTAAAGCGAAACGTAATTTTTCAACGTCTCGTTTTTGTGGCAAATCAAAATGGATCACCTGACCGACTGCATGAACCCCTGAGTCCGTTCTACCAGACGGATGGATTGTCACAGGCTTTCCACTGTTTAATCGCTTTAGAGTGGCTTCTATGACCTCCTGGATGGTAACAGCATTAGGTTGAATCTGAAATCCCGCATAGTTTGTTCCATCATAACTAATAATGGCTTTGTATCTTGTCATTCACTTTATCTCCTTTATTTTTCCAATGAAAAAACGAGGCACAAGTCCTCGCTTTTAATGTCTTAGTTTCTAACTAGTACCAGTACAATCGTCAATACGACAAATGACAACATAGCTAGTGTATCAGTTTTATCCCAGTTTAGAACACGATATTTCGTACGGCCTTCGCCACCACGATAACCACGTGCTTCCATCGCAATCGCTAATTCTTCAGCCCGGTTAAAACTACTGACAAATAACGGAATCAGAAGTGGCACAATAGCTTTCATCTTATCCATTAAGTTTCCTTCGTCAAAATCGACCCCACGCGCACGTTGAGCATTCATGATTTTTTCTGTTTCGTCCATCAATGTTGGCACAAAGCGCAATGCAATAGACAACATCAACGAAATTTCATGTGCTGGAAATTTTATTTTTTCTAACGGTCTAAGTAAATACTCAATCGCATCTGAGAGTGACAATGGTGGTGTTGTTAGCGTTAAAAGTGTCGACATAAAAATAATCAACACAAAACGTGTAAAGATAAAGAACCCATTAACCAAACCAAATTGACTAATGCTTATCCAACCCCACTCAAAGTACACATTCCCTCCACGCGTAAAGAGTACCTGAAGTCCCACTGTAAATAAAATCAACCAAATTAATGGTTTCACTCCTTTAAGGAAGAAACTTAGTTTAATCTTTGATAACCAAATACAAAATAGCGTGAAAGCAAACATCACACCAAATGATAAGAAGTTATTACAAATAAAAATAATCCCAATAAAGTAAAAACTAGCGATTAATTTAGCACGAGGATCCATACGATGTACGACAGAATCTCCCGGTATATAACGACCTAAAATCAATTTATTCATCATCTGAGAGTACCTGCCTTTTTTCAAGAATCGGTAAGAGTTCTTCAGATAATTCTTCTGCAGTTAGTGGCAATCGACTAAATTCCATGCCTTTTTCCATTAAATCAAAAGCAAACTCTGTCGCAGTGGGAACACCTAATTGTTTTTCACGTAACCACTCTACATCATTGAAAATCTCACGCGGATGTCCTTGTTTTTGGACTTTTCCTTTTTCAAGCACCACCATAAAATCAGCATACTCAGCCACATCATCCATTAAATGCGTCACTAAGATAATGCCAATCCCTCTTTCCTTATGTAGACGATAAAACATATCCATCATGTCTTTTCTACCCTTAGGATCCAGGCCAGCTGTTGGTTCGTCTAAAATCAACACTTCAGGTTCCATAGCCAATACACCAGCTATCGCCACACGACGCATTTGTCCTCCTGAAAGATCAAATGGTGAGCGTTCAAGGTAGCTATCATCAAGACCAACCAGTTCTAACATCTCACTAGCTAAACGAGCACTTTCTTCTTCAGATACACCAAAATTCTTTGGCCCAAAAGCTATATCTAATGCGACTGTTTCATCAAATAATTGCGACTCAGGAAATTGGAACACAATCCCAACTTTTTTACGGATTGGTTTCAAGTTTTTATTACTTGTTTCAGGTGTAATTTCTCTATCGCCGATAAACACTTTCCCACTTGTTGGTTTCAGTAACGCATTCAGATGTTGTAGTAACGTTGATTTACCACTTCCTGTATGACCAACAATCGCGCTATAACTATTGCTTGGAATGTCTAAATTAATATCAAACAAAACGCGTTGTTCAAATGGGCTATTAGGTTGATACGTAAAATCTACTTTCTCAAACCGTATGTCCATAGCCATTCCACCATTCCTTCCCTCGTCAAATACTCTTTGGGTACCTCAATGCCTTTTTTACGTAATGAAGCTTTTAATTTTTCCGGAAATGGAACGTCTAGTCCCATACCTATCAATGCCTCTCCATGAGAAAAAATTTCTTTAGGTGTCCCCTCGTGAATAATTTGTCCTTCTTGCATGACTAGTACACGATTAGCATACGCTGCTTCATCTATATCATGTGTAATCGAAATAACCGTCAGATTCGTTTCTTCTTTCAACGCATGAATCGTTTCTATTACATCATTTCGTCCTTGTGGATCAAGCATAGATGTTGCCTCATCCAAAATAATCACATCTGGTGCTAGTGCAATGACTCCAGCAATGGCCACACGTTGTTTTTGACCACCAGATAACCTAGCAGGCTCTTTTATCTTAAAGTCAGACATACGAACTCTCTCAAGTGCATTGTTGACCCTTACAATCATTTCATCACGAGGTACTCCTTGATTTTCTAAACCAAAGGCAACATCATCTTCAACAGTTGAACCAACAAATTGATTGTCAGGATTTTGAAATACCATTCCAACCATTTTTCGGATGTTCCAAATATTTTCTTCCGTTAGTATTTCTCCGTTCACTTTTATCTCACCAGACTCAGGCGTAATCAATCCATTAATCGTTTTAGCTAATGTTGATTTCCCCGATCCGTTGTGACCAATTAAAGCCACCCACTCACCTTGATAAATCTTTAGCGATACATCATTTAATGCTTTATGTTCCTGTCCATAGTATTGGAAAGATATATTATTTAATTCAATTAAGGGATTTTTCATTTTACTGCCTTCCTTAAATAACGTCATTTTTATTTTTAAAAAATGCTTCTTTCTAAACTCAACAACTTGAGGATACAAAGAAACATTTTTATGTATAATAACCATTTATCATAAATGATGATATAAAAAAAGCACTTTATATGATGAGCGCAAGTCCTCTATCACAAAAGACAGAGGACTGCACCGAGCTAGACTCGGAGATAACTCTCCAACATCATAACACTCTAAAAAGATCATCTATAAAGTGATGCAATTATCAAAATTAAACAAGTTCAATGATAACCATTGGTGCTGCGTCTCCACGGCGTTGTCCTTTTTTAAGGATACGTGTGTAACCACCTTGACGGTCAGCATAACGAGGTCCTAAGTCATTGAATAATTTTTGTAAAGCACTTTCTTCAATGATAGTTTCTTCTTTTTCGTCTAATCGAGCTTCTAAGTATTCATTTCTTACGAATGCTGCGGCTTGACGACGAGCATGAAGATCCCCACGTTTACCTAAAGTAATCATTTTTTCAGTTGTTGAACGGATTTCTTTTGCACGAGCTTCAGTTGTCTCAATGCGTTCATTGATAATTAAATCAGTTGTTAAATCACGTAACATTGCTTTTCGTTGGCTGCTTGTGCGACCTAATTTACGATAACTCACGTCGTGTTCCCTCCTTTAATCGGTTTAGATTAGTCCTCTTGGCGTAATCCTAAAGAAAGATCTGCTAATTTAGCTTTAACTTCTTCAAGTGATTTACGTCCTAAGTTACGAACTTTAATCATTTCGGCTTCTGATTTATTTGTTAATTCTTGTAATGTGTTGATGCCTGCGCGTTTCAAACAGTTATAAGAACGAACCGATAAATCAAGCTCTTCGATTGTTGTTTCTAACATTTTTTCTTTTTGTGTTTCTTCTTTTTCAATCATGATTTCGGCATTTTTCGCTTCATCAGTCAAGTTAACAAAAATATCTAAATGCTCAGTCAAGATTTTAGCAGATAAACTGATAGCTTCTTGTGGAGCGATAGATCCATCTGTCCAGACATCTAAAGTTAATTTGTCATAATCATCACGACGCCCAACACGTGTGTTTTCTACTTGGTAGTTAACACGGTTAACTGGCGTGTAGATAGAATCCACTGGTAATACACCAATTGGCATATCTTCACTCTTATTTTCTTCAGCTTGGACATAACCACGTCCTGGCTTAACAGTTAAACTTGCACGGAAAGTTGCACCTTCAGCAACGCTACAAATGAATAAATCTTTATTCATAATTTCAACATCACTGTCAGTAAGAATATCTCCAGCAGTCACGTCAGCTGGGCCAGTTATATCAATCTCAAGTGTCTTTTCTTCATCAGCATAAAGCTTTAAAGCTAGTCCCTTGATATTTAGAATAATTTGAGTGACATCCTCACGTACACCTTTGACAGTTGAAAATTCATGCAACACACCATCGATTTGTAAATTAGTGATGGCAGCCCCTGGTAGAGACGATAATAAAATACGGCGTAGGGAGTTCCCTAAAGTCGTTCCATATCCTCTTTCAAGTGGTTCGATGACGAACTTGCCATAATCTCTATCTTCATCGATCTTTGTGATTCTTGGTTTCTCAAATTCAATCATTCTTGTCTATACCCCTTTCAAAACGAAAGTGTCTTGTTCAATGTCGCTATAATTCCTATCCAATGAATAAACTCTCACTAAACACGACGGCGTTTTGGAGGGCGACATCCATTATGTGGAACTGGAGTAACGTCACGAATTGCTGTCACTTCTAATCCTGTTGCTTGTAATGAACGAATAGCTGCTTCACGACCAGAACCAGGTCCTTTTACAGTTACGTCAACAGTTTTCAAGCCATGTTCCATAGCTGCTTTTGCTGCAGTTTCAGCTGCCATTTGAGCTGCGAATGGAGTTGCTTTTTTACTACCTTTAAATCCTAATGAACCTGCAGATGACCATGCAATGGCATTTCCATGTACGTCAGTTAACATTACGATTGTATTATTGAAAGTAGAGTGGATATGTGCCACACCTGCTTCAATATTTTTTTTCACTCGGCGTTTTCTTGAAACTTTTTTTGCTACCATGAAGCTTTAAACCTCCTTCACTCTAATCTTATTTTTTCTTGCCAGCGATTGAACGAGCTGGTCCTTTTCTAGTACGAGCATTGTTTTTTGTGTTTTGACCACGAGTTGGTAAACCACGACGATGACGCATACCTCTGTATGAACCAATTTCCATCAAACGTTTGATGTTTAAGTTCACTTCACGACGTAAGTCACCTTCAACTTTTAATTTATCTACTGCAGCACGGATGCTATCAGTTTGTTCGTTAGTTAAATCGCGCACACGAATATCTTCAGAAACTCCTGCTTCTTTTAAGATTTCTTGAGAAGTTTTCTTTCCAATACCGTAAATATAAGTAAGCGAAATAACAACACGTTTATCACGAGGAATATCTACACCTGCAATACGAGCCATTATTCGTTACACCTCCTTTATCCTTGACGTTGTTTATGTTTTGGG
The DNA here is from genome assembly GCF_002026305.1 of Vagococcus martis. NCBI lineage: Bacteria > Bacillati > Bacillota > Bacilli > Lactobacillales > Enterococcaceae > Vagococcus > Vagococcus martis. The sequence continues at coordinate 1,124,301 of NZ_MVAB01000001.1, forward strand.
TTTTCACAGATAACCATAACTCGACCTTTACGACGAATTATTTTGCATTTTTCACAAATTGGTTTTACTGATGGTCTTACTTTCATGATTATACCTCCTTGAATTTTACGGAGTACAATTATTTAAAGCGGTAAGTAATACGACCACGAGTTAAATCATATGGAGATAACTCAACAGTTACTTTGTCACCAGGTAAAATACGAATGTAATGCATTCTGATTTTTCCTGATACGTGAGCCAAAATAACATGGCCATTTTCTAATTCAACTTTAAACATTGCATTCGGCAAAGTTTCGACGACTGTACCTTCGATTTCAATCATATCTTCTTTCGCCACAACTAGTACCTCCTTATACAGTGTTTGCATCTGACAATTGACAAAATAGTACTCACACCTATTTCTTTTCAACTTTTGTATTATAGCATAAAAGCTATACAAAGAAAAGATACCAACGTCAATTCAATAAAAAAACGCGGGTAAGAAATAGTGAGTGACATAGAATAAATTGATAACTAGATGAGCGTTCTAATTGGCTTTATCTATGATTGATTTCACATCTTCAAAAACAGCATCAATGTCACGATCTCCATCGATAGTGTGTAACACACCTTTATCTTGGTAATACGCTAAAATTGGTTCGCTATTTTTAATATTAACTTCTAGACGATTTTTGACAGTCTCAGGCTTGTCATCTTCTCTTTGATAAAAATCATGACTACCACAACGATCACAAGTACCTTCCACTTTTGGTGGATTGTTTGTTTTGTGATATGTCGCGCCACAACTTCTACAAATAATACGACCAGCTAGACGATCAACTAACACATCTTCAGCTACATGGATGTTTAGGACATCATCTACTTTTTTACCTAACTCTTCTAAAATTGTATCTAATTCTTCTGCTTGAGCTAGTGTACGAGGAAATCCATCTAATAAAAATCCTTTTTCAGTATCAGCTTGTGATAAACGTTCTTTTACAATCCCGTTTGTCACTGAATCTGGAACTAATTCACCTTTATCGATATAAGATTTTGCTTCTTTACCAAGAGGTGTTTCATTCTTCATTGCTTCACGGAACATATCTCCAGTAGAAATATGTGGGATTTCATAAACATCGACGATTCTTTCCGCTTGAGTTCCTTTACCTGCTCCTGGCAACCCCATTAGGATGAGATTCATTTGTTTTCCTCCTTAAGTTCGAGAAAAGTGCTGAGGAAAAACCTCAACACACACTCTTACTCTCTGATAAAACCAGTGTACTGACGCTTCAACAATAACCCTTCAAGCTGTTTATTTGTTTCAAGAGCCACACTAATGACAATCAGTAAACTTGTTCCTCCCAATCCAATTGATTGAGGTAAGCCCCAAATATTTTGTGCAATAATTGGTAAAATTGCCACTAATCCTAAGAATACAGATCCAACAACACTTAATCTCATTAATAGAGAAGAAATGAATTTCTCTGTTTCCTGACCAGGTCGTACACTTGGAATATAACTTCCTTGCTTCTGCAAATTCTCAGCTACTTTCTCAGGATTAACCTGAACAAAGGCATAGAAGAATGTAAAAGCAACAATCATAATTGTATAAAGTATTCCACCTGGGATAGTTGTATAGTCAAACAATGTTGATAGTACATCAAACCATGATTTACCGCCTTGTGTTGTTTTAAAGGCAGTTAAAATAGCTTGTGGTGTTGCAATAATCGAGCTGGCAAAGATTACAGGGATAACTCCTGCCGCATTTACTTTTAATGGTAAATAACTACTTTGTGGTGCTCCAGCAACGCGTTTTGTATATTGAATTGGTATCTTTCTTTCTGCTTGTTGCACATAAGTTACCATAACTACCACTAAAATAATAGCAATAATCAAAGCAACCATGAAAAGTACAGATTTCCATATATCAGATTTATCAATATTGACAAAATAGTCTACATAGATTTCTTTAATGCTAGACGGAAATCTTGCGATAATCCCAGCAAAGATAATCATTGAGACACCATTTCCAATTCCTTTTTCAGATATTTGCTCCCCCATCCAAGTAACTAACATGGTACCAGCTGTTAAGATGATTCCGATACTTACATAAGTAAATACACTTGGACTTTTCACTAATCCGGCATTTGAATACATGTTAAAACCTGCTGTGATAGCAATCGATTGAACAAAACCTAAAACCAACGTAATATAACGCGTGGCTTGATTCAATTTACGACGGCCTACCTCACCTTGTTTTGACCACTCAACAAATTTCGGCACAATATCCATCTGAAGTAATTGAACAATAATAGATGCAGTAATGTATGGCGATACCCCCATTGCGAACAATGAGAATCTCTCCATGGCATTACCACTGACCGTGTTGAACATCGCCATCAATGCTAAGTCATTAAGACTTGACAGTGCTTTTGCGTCAACGCCAGGTACTGTAATATGTGCTCCAACTCTAAACGCGAAGAGAATGAAAAGTGTAAAAAATATTTTGTTACGAATATTTTCTATCTTAAACGAATCCTTCAACAGCTTAAACATTAGATCACCTCAGCTGACCCACCAGCCGCTTCAATTGCAGATTTTGCAGATTCAGAGAATTTAGCTGCTTTTACAGTTAATTTTTTAGTTAATTCACCATTACCTAAAACTTTGATTCCTGATTTTTCGTTTTTAACGATTCCTGCTTCAATTAAAGTAGTTGGTGTTACTTCAGTACCATCTTCAAAACGATTTAACACGTCTAAGTTGATAACTGCATAATCTTTACGATTGATGTTAGTAAATCCACGTTTTGGTAAACGACGGAATAAAGGAGTTTGTCCCCCTTCAAATCCTAAGCGTACACCACCACCTGAACGTGATTTTTGACCTTTTTGTCCACGACCTGATGTTTTACCATTACCAGATGATGAACCACGACCAACACGATTACGTACATGTCTTGATCCTTCTGCCGGATGTAACTCATGAAGTTTCATATATTCGGCACCTCCTTAAAATAGTCTACCTTACAAATCATAATTAAATTTCTTCAACGTCCACTAAATGTGATATAGTGTTAACCATTCCTTTAATCGCTTCATTGTTAGGTTTCACGACTGTAGAATTAGTTTTTTTCAAGCCTAAAGCTTTCACTGTATCACGTTGGTTTTGAGGACGTCCAATGACACTACGCTTTAACGTAATTTTTAATTCGCTCATTTTTAGTCCCCCTTATCCGATTAGTTCGTCAACAGAAATGCCTCTAAGTTCAGCCACTTCTTCTGCACGTTTTAGTCTACTTAATCCTTCAACAGTTGCGCGAACAACGTTGACAGGTGTGTTTGATCCTAATGATTTACTTGTAATATCAGAAATACCCGCTAACTCAAGGACGGCACGTACTGGTCCACCAGCTGCAACCCCAGAACCGGCAACAGCAGGTTTCATAAGGATACGTCCACCACAGAATGATCCGATCACTTCGTGAGGAATTGTTGAGCCTACCATTGGTACTTCGATTAAGTTTTTCTTAGCATCTTCTACTGCTTTACGAATTGCTTCAGGTACTTCTTGAGCTTTACCAGTACCAAATCCAACGTGACCATTTCTATCTCCAACTACTACTAAAGCAGCAAAGCGTAGACGACGTCCACCTTTAACAACTTTAGATACGCGGTTAATAGCTACTACGCGGTCTTCTAAGTCGAATTGTCTAGCATCTAAATTAGCCATGAATGGTGTTCCTCCTTTTCCTAAAATTCTAGTCCATTTTCACGTGCTGCTTCAGCTAATGCAGCTACACGTCCATGGTAAAGGTATCCACCACGGTCAAAGACTACTTCTTTAATACCTTTTTCTGTTGCTTTTTTAGCAATTGAAGCTCCTACAGCTGTAGCTGCTTCAGTTTTGTTTTCTCCTGCGATATCTTTATCAACAGTAGAGGCACTTGCAAGTGTCACACCCGCTACGTCATCAATTAATTGAGCGTAGATGTTTTTGTTAGAACGGAATACGTTCAAGCGTGGGCACTCGGCAGTACCAGAGATTTTACTACGTACGCGGTGATGTCTCTTTTGGCGTACTTTATTTTTATCTGGTTTTGAAATCACACTTGTCACCTCATTAATTTATTTGTTATTTACCAGTTTTACCTTCTTTACGTCTTACGTGTTCGCCAACATAGCGAATACCTTTACCTTTGTAAGGCTCAGGAGGACGTACTCCACGAATGTTCGCTGAAAGTTCTCCAACAACTTCTTTGTTAGATCCTTTTACAACGATTTGTGTGTTTGAAGGAACTTCAATTGTGATACCTTCTGGCGTTTCAAACTCAACTGGATGAGAATATCCAACGTTTAATACAAGTTTTTTCCCTTGTAATTGAGCACGGTAACCAACCCCGATTAGTTCAAGAGCTTTTTCAAACCCTTCACTAACACCAACAACCATGTTGTTTAAGTTAGCACGCATTGTACCATGTAAGGTTTTGTTTTCTTTAGTATCATCAGGACGAGTTAAGACAACTTCACCTTCTGAAATGTTTAACGTAATATTTGGTGAAAACTCACGAGTTAATTCACCTTTTGGACCTTTAACCGTAACAGTGTTTCCTGATTGTGTTACTGTAACACCTGCAGGAACTACGACTGGTTTATTTCCGATACGACTCACTCTAGGCCACCTCCTTGATTAATAATTTTTTACCAAACGTATGCTAGTACTTCTCCACCAGTGTTACGCTCTCTTGCTTCTTTATCAGTTAAGATACCTTCTGAAGTTGAGATAATAGCTATACCTAAACCATTTAATACTTTAGGCACTTCATCAGCTTTTACATAAACACGTAAACCTGGTTTAGAGATACGTTTTAAGTTAGTAATAACGCGTTCGTCGTTTTTACCATATTTTAAGAAAACACGGATGATTCCTTGTTTGTCATCTTCGATGAATTCTACTTCACGCACAAAACCTTCACGTTGTAAGATTTTTGCGATTTCAAGTTTGATTGTTGATGCAGGCACTTCTAATGATTCGTGTTTTACGATATTCGCATTACGAATACGCGTTAAGAAGTCTGCAATTGGATCTGTCATCACCATTGAGTCCTTTACCTCCTTTTGCGGTTTACTTTTTTTACCAGCTTGCTTTCTTCACGCCGGGAATTTGTCCTTTATAGGCAAGTTCACGGAAGCAAATACGGCAAAGTTTAAATTTGCGATAAACTGAATGTGGACGTCCACAACGTTCACAACGAGTATATTCTTGAGTTGAGAATTTTGCTGGGCGTTTATTTTTAGCAATCATTGATTTTTTAGCCACGTAGTTCGCCTCCTTAAATTATTTTTGGAATGGCATTCCAAGTTGACCTAATAACTCACGAGCTTCCTCATCAGTATTAGCAGTTGTAACAATAACAATGTCCATTCCTCGAACTTTATCTACTAAATCATAATCAACTTCAGGGAAAATTAATTGTTCTTTTACACCTAAAGTGTAATTTCCACGTCCGTCAAATGATTTTTTGCTGATACCATGGAAGTCACGTACACGAGGTAAAGAGACAGATACTAATTTATCTAAAAATTCGTACATTCTTTCTCCACGTAAAGTTACTTTACATCCGATTGGCATTCCTTCACGTAAACGGAAACCAGCGATAGATTTTTTAGCTTTTGTGATAATTGGTTTTTGTCCAGAGATTAAAGCAAGTTCTTCAACAGCTTTATCTAAGTTTTTACTATTTGATACTGCATCACCAACACCCATGTTAATAACGATTTTATCAACTTTAGGTGTTTGCATAACAGAAGAGTAATTAAATTTTTCCACCAATGATGGTGTTACTTCATTAAGATACTTTTCTTTTAGGCGGTTCATTCAACATTGCCTCCTTCCTGATATTCTTATTTATCTAAAACTTCTCCAGTTTTCTTAGAAACACGTACTTTTTTGCCATCTACTTCTTTGTATCCTACACGTGTTGGTTCACCATTAGATGGATCAACCACCATTACATTAGAAACGTGAATAGATGCCTCCATTTCGATAATTCCACCTTGTGGAGCTGTCGCGCTAGGTTTTTGGTGTTTTTTCATAATGTTAACACCTTCAACGATGACGCGATCTTTCTTTGGAAATGCTTGGAGTACGATTCCCTCTTTGTTTTTATCTTTACCTGAGATAACTTTTACTTTATCGCCTTTTTTAACGAACATCTTGTTTCGCACCTCCTTTAAACATGAGTATGTATTATAACACTTCTGGTGCTAGTGAGACTATTTTCATAAAGTTGTTGTCACGTAATTCACGAGCAACTGGCCCAAAGATACGAGTACCACGTGGGCTCTTGTCATCACGAATAATCACACATGCATTTTCATCAAATTTGATATAAGAACCGTCACTACGACGAGCTCCTGATTTTGTACGAACGATAACAGCTTTAACTACTTCGCCTTTTTTAACAACTCCACCTGGTGTTGCTTGTTTAACCGTACAAACCACAACGTCACCGATATTTGCTGTTTTACGACCAGAACCACCAAGTACTTTAATTGTAAGTACTTCACGAGCTCCTGAGTTGTCAGCAACTTTCATACGACTTTCTTGTTGGATCACTTGAGTATCCTCCTTTCAAACTTTCAGGTTTCTCTATGGGAAAATTCGAATTAAATAATTACTGCTTCTTCTACAACTTCTAATAAACGGAAGCGTTTTGTCGCAGACAATGGACGAGTTTCCATAATTTTAACGATGTCTCCCGTTTTTGCTACATTGTTTTCATCATGAGCTTTATATTTCTTAGAGTATTTAACTCTCTTACCATAAATCTTATGAGTTTTCTTTGTTTCTACTACAACAACGATAGTTTTATCCATTTTATCGGAAACTACGCGTCCAGTATAAACTTTACGTTCATTTCTTTCTTGAGTCATCTATCAATGGCCTCCTTCCACTATTACTTAGCAGCTTCTTCACGCAAAACTGTTTTGATGCGTGCAATCGATTTACGAACTTCTGAAATTCGCGCTGTATTTTCTAATTGACCTGTTGCTAATTGGAAACGTAAGTTGAAAAGTTCTTCTTTATACTCTTTCTCTTTAGCGATCATTTCGGTAGTGGTTAATTCTCTGATATCTTTAACCTTCATTCGATTCACCACCCATTTCTTCACGTTTTACAATTTTTGTTTTAATAGGTAACTTGTTAGAAGCAAGTCTTAATGCTTCACGAGCTACATCTTCAGGAACGCCGGCAACTTCAAACATGATTTTTCCACGTTTTACTGGTGCAACCCATCCTTCAGGAGCCCCTTTACCAGAACCCATACGAACACCAATTGCTTTTGATGTATATGATTTGTGAGGGAAAATTTTAATCCATACTTTCCCACCACGTTTCATGTGACGAGTCATTGCGATACGGGCAGCTTCTATTTGACGGTTAGTAATCCAATGAGAATCAACAGCTTGTAAGCCGTATTCACCAAATGCGATTTCTTTACCACCTTTAGCTTCACCACGCATTTTACCTCTAAATTCACGACGGTGTTTTACACGTTTAGGTACTAACATGATTATTTCCCTCCTTTCTCAGTGTTTTTCTTTTCAGGAAGAATTTCTCCACGATAAATCCACACTTTAACTCCTAGTTTTCCGTATGTTGTATCTGCTTCTTCCCAAGCATAATCAATATCTGCTCTTAATGTATGCAATGGAACAGTTCCTTCAGAATAACCTTCAGAACGTGCCATATCAGCACCATTTAAACGTCCAGATACAAGAGTTTTGATACCTTGAGCACCTGATCTCATTGTACGTTGGATAGCTTGTTTTTGAGCACGACGGAATGCTACACGGTTTTCTAATTGACGTGCAATTCCTTCTGCTACTAATTTAGCATCTAAATCTGGTTTTTTGATTTCAACGATGTTAATGTGAACTCGTTTACCAGTTAATTTGTTTAATTCTTTACGTAAAGCTTCAACTTCAGATCCGCCTTTACCAATAACCATACCAGGTTTAGCAGTATGAATTGAAACGTTCACGCGATTTGCAGCACGTTCGATTTCAATGGTTGAAACAGAAGCATCAGCCAATCTAGTCGAAATGAATTTACGAATGTTCAAATCTTCATGCAGGTATTCAGCGTATTCTTTTTCTGCATACCATTTCGCATCCCAGTCACGAATGACGCCGACACGCATTCCAATTGGATTAATTTTTTGACCCACTGGTTGTCCCTCCTTATTTTTCTGATACTACTACTGTAATATGACTTGTTCTTTTGTTGATAGGTGAAGCAGATCCTTTTGCACGAGGACGGAAGCGTTTCATTGTTGGTCCTTCATTTACAAATACTTCTGATACTACTAAATCTTCAACATCTAAATCAAAGTTGTTTTCTGCGTTAGCAATAGCTGACATAAGCACTTTTTCAACAATACCTGCTGCTTTGTTAGGTGAGAATTTCAAGATTGAAATTGCTTCTCCTACTTGTTTACCTCTGATTAGGTCAACAACAAGTCTTGTCTTACGAGGTGAAGTGCGAATTGTTTTAGCTGTTGCTTTAGCTGAAGTAATTCTTTCTTCTGACATATTCGTGTCCTCCCCTCAATTAGCGATTTGTTTTTTTATCGTCAGCAGCGTGTCCGCGATAAGTTCTTGTTGGTGCGAATTCACCTAGTTTATGTCCTACCATGTCTTCTTGAATGTAAACAGGAACATGTTTTCTTCCATCATATACTGCGATAGTATATCCTATAAAGTTTGGAAAAATTGTAGAACGACGTGACCAAGTTTTAATTACTTTCTTTTTCGGTTGATCTTTTTGTGCTTCCACTTTTTTCATTAAGTGTTCATCGACAAAAGGTCCTTTTTTTAAGCTACGACCCATGGTGAACCTCCTCTCACATATTTCGTTTTAGCTATCAAATTATTTAGTTTTACGACGACGTACAATAAGTTTATCTGATTTAGCTTTTTTACTACGTGTTTTATATCCAAGTGTTGGTTTGCCCCATGGACTCATTGGAGATGGACGTCCGATAGGTGCTTTACCTTCACCACCACCGTGTGGGTGATCGTTAGGGTTCATTACGCTACCACGTACAGTAGGACGTTTACCTAACCAGCGATTACGACCAGCTTTACCAATGTTAATTAATTCGTGTTGTTCGTTACCTACAGTACCGATTGTTGCACGACAAGTTCCTAAAATCATACGAACTTCTCCTGAATTCAAACGAACTAATACATATTTACCTTCTTTACCTAACACTTGAGCGCTAGTACCAGCAGAACGGATTAATTGTCCACCTTTACCTGGTTTTAACTCAATGTTATGGATAACAGTACCAACTGGGATATTGTTCAATGGTAGAGCATTCCCTACTTTGATATCCGCGTCTGGTCCTGAAGAAATTTGTGCACCTACTTGGATGCCTTTTGGTGCTAAAATATATGCCTTCACACCGTCAGTGTAATGGATTAATGCAATGTTAGCAGATCTATTTGGATCGTACTCAACTGTTTTTACAGTACCAACCACATTATCTTTATTACGTTTAAAATCAATTAAACGGTATTGGCGTTTGTGTCCACCAGCTTGATGACGTACAGTAATTTTACCTTGGTTGTTACGTCCAGCGTTTTTGCTTAATGGTTGTAATAACGTTTTTTCTGGTTTAGAAGTTGTGATTTCAGCAAAATCAGAACCAGTCATGTTACGACGACCATTTGTGGTAGGTTTATACTTTTTAATCGCCACGTGATTTCCCTCCTACTTTAGTCAATGCTGTTATTATTCAGCATCAAAAATTTGAATTTCTTTTGAATCTTCTGTTAGTTGTACAATCGCTTTACGACGTTTCTTAGTGTAACCAGCGTGTCTACCCATTCTTTTAAGTTTAGGTTTAACGTTCATGATGTTCACTTTTTTAACTTTAACGTCGAAAACTGATTCTACAGCTTGCTTAACTAATGTTTTGTTGGCTCTTACGTCAACTTCAAACGTGTATTTTTTCTCGTCCATAGCTGCTACAGACATTTCTGTAATAACTGGGCGTTTAATTACGTCGATTAATTCCATTATGCAAGCACCTCCTCTATTTGAGTTAGAGCAGTTTTAGTCACTAATAGTTTGTCAGCAGCAACTACGTCAAGTACGCTTACGTTGTTTGATTCTACAATAGAAACATTTGGTAAGTTACGTCCTGATAAAGCAGCAAAGTCATTGCCACCCTCTAGTACTACTAAAACTTTAGTATCAACACTTAAGTTTTCTAAAACTTGTTTAAATTCTTTTGTTTTTGGTGCGTCGAAAGCTAAACCTTCAACAACAACTAGTTTGTTTTCAGCAACTTTTTCTGATAAAACAGATTTGATTGCTAAACGACGAACTTTTTTAGGTAATTTGTAGCCATAAGAACGTGGTGTTGGTCCAAAGACAACTCCACCTCCACGCCATTGTGGTGAGCGGATAGATCCTTGACGCGCACGACCTGTTCCTTTTTGACGCCATGGTTTACGACCACCACCGCGTACAGCGCTACGGTTTTTAACAGCGTGAGTTCCTTGTCTTAAAGAAGCACGTTGCATGATAATTGCATCGTAGACAACACTTTCGTTTGGCTCGATACCAAAAATAGCTTCATTTAATTCAATTTCGCCATTTTGAGTTCCATCTTGTTTAAATAATGCTACAGATGTCATTCTTAGTTCCTCCTCTCCCACAATTATTTAGCAGCCTTAACAGCTGTTTTTATTTCAATTAATGATTTTTTAGCACCAGGTACATTACCTTTTACTAAAATAACATTTTTATCTGCATCTACTCTTACGATTTCAAGGTTTTGAACTGTAACACGATCTCCACCCATACGTCCAGCAAGTTTTTTGCCTTTAAATACACGTGATGGATCAGACGCTCCACCCATTGAACCAGGACGACGATGGTATCTAGAACCATGTGCCATTGGTCCACGAGATTGTCCATGACGCTTGATAGCACCTTGGAAGCCGTGTCCTTTAGTTGTACCTGTGACATCAACAATGTCTCCTGCTTGGAAAACATCAACAGTGATTTCTTTACCTACTTCATATTCTCCCAGCTCAACATCATTGAATTCTCTAATGAAGCGCTTAGGAGTCGTATTTGCTTTTGCAACATGACCCTTAGCAGGTTTGTTTGACAAAATATCACGTTTGTCTTGGAAACCAACTTGGATAGCTTCGTATCCATCAGTTTCAACAGTCTTAACTTGTAAAACAACGTTTGGAGTTGCTTCAATTACTGTTACGGGGATTAATTCGCCGTTTTCTGTAAATATTTGTGTCATACCTACTTTTTTACCTAAGATTCCTTTGGTCATGAGTACACCTCCATCTTTTTGTTATTATAATTTAATTTCAATATTTACACCGCTTGGCAAGTCTAGCTTCATTAAAGCATCAACTGTTTTTGGTGTTGGGCTCACAATATCAATTAAACGTTTGTGAGTACGCATTTCGAATTGTTCACGTGAATCTTTGTATTTATGTGTCGCACGGATTACTGTATAAACTGAACGGTCAGTTGGTAATGGAATTGGTCCAGAAACCTCAGCACCTGTTCTTTTTGCTGTTTCTACAATTTTCTCTGCAGACTGATCTAATACACGATGTTCATACGCTTTTAAACGGATACGAATTTTTTGTTTTGCCATTTTGTTCCCTCCTTCGCCTATTTTAAAAAGTAGACATAGCTCCTCGAAAATATCCAACACGCCACCATGGCAATGCTCCCTGGCGTGTCGCAACCTCTCGATTCAACGCCTTCGTATTTTCATACGAGGTACTAACATACTTTTTTATCAGCACCTCTAGAATTATACTAAAAATGCGGTGTATAAGCAACCTTTTTTTAAGTTTAATTCGAAAATTTATCATTCGAAAGTGATAATGTCCTAAGTAGGTCGAAAGACAAAATGTCCCAAAATGATAAAATAACTTTATGAAAAGGATAAATCTAACAATGAATGAAACCAAAAAGTATCAAGTTATTAAAGCTGTCGCTGAAAATAAAAAACAAAAAAAGAGAGCTAGTGTTGAACTTAATTTATCTATACGACAAATTAACCGTTTAGTGAAATCATACAGGGAAAATGGTAAATCAGCATTTGTCCATAAAAATCGAGGGAGAAAAAATAAGCACTCTGTGCCTGAAAAAGTAAAACAACAAATAATCACTAGTTATCAATCGTTTAGTATTAAACCAAATATTAAGCATTTTACTGAAATACTGAAAAACGACCATCATATCTGTTATACAGATACTACAATTAGAAGCATCCTGTACAAAGAAAAAATACTTTCACCAAAGGCTCAAAAAAAGACAAAAAGAAGACTCAAACAATTAATAAAGCAAGAAGGTCAACAAACCAAACAATCAGAGAACCTATTGGTTCCAAGAGCTGAAGACTACCTAGAACTCCCTGAAAAGACCCATCCTAGTCGACCTAGAAAAAAATACAAAGGAGAATTAATTCAATTAGATGCTAGTTCATATAATTGGTTTGGAAATCAAATAACTCATCTTCATTTAGCTATTGACGACGCATCAGGTAATATTGTTGGCGCTTATTTTGACCAACAGGAAACGCTCAATGGTTATTACCATGTTCTTCATCAAATTCTGACAAAACAAGGGATTCCTGCCACTTTTCTAACAGATAAACGAACCGTCTTTGAGTACAACAGAAAATCAACAAAAGCTGTAGAAGAAGATACGTTCACGCAGTTTGGGTTTGCTTGTCATCAATTAGGTATTGACATAAAAACATCCTCTATTCCTCAAGCAAAAGGTCGTGTAGAACGTTTAAATGGGACAGTGCAATCAAGATTGCCTGTTGATCTTGAGATAGCAAATATACATTCTATAGAGGAGGCTAATCAATTTCTATCTGTATGGATTCGAAAGTTTAATCGACAATTTGGTCACAAAACTGCAGAAAGTGTTTATGAAACTTCTCCTACAACAGCTGAAATTAATTTATTACTAGCTACTGTCTCTCATCGTATAGTCGATAATGGCCATCATATTAAGTATCAAAATAAATTTTATCTTCCAACGGAAGGTGGTAGCGACAAATATTTTACAAGGAAAACGAAAGCATTAATTATAAAAGCTTTTAACGGGGAGATTTATGTTAATATAGCAGAAAAAATTTATCCTACTAGACGATTAAAAAACCACGAGACCTATTCAAAAGAGTTTGATGGGGTTTCTTCAGATATAAAAAAAGAAAGACGCAAGTACATTCCACCACAGTCACATCCGTGGAAACTTGAGTCTTTCAAAAGGTATCTTCAAAGTATTGACCGTACTATCGAAGAATATGAGGCTGAAAAAACAGCCTGAAACAAAAAGTACCTTATTTTACCAATAATGGTCACATTAGTGCAAGTTTTACGCAGTAAAGATTGCGCTAATGTGAGCCCTCATTTTGGGACATTTTTATTTTCGATTGACACCTTTTTTTAAGTTTAATTCGAAAATTTTTCAATCTGTAAAAAATATTTTAGTTTAATCAACATTTAAACCTCAAAAAATTTTAGCAAATAAAAAAGGTTGAAAACAAATGTTCTCAACCTTACGTCCTTACACAACAATGCTTTATTTGAATAGGTTAAAAATTAACCTACGATTTCAGTTACAACGCCTGAACCAACAGTACGTCCACCTTCACGAATAGAGAAACGAGTTCCGTCTTCGATCGCGATTGGGTGAATTAATTCAACGTCCATAGCTACGTTATCACCAGGCATTACCATTTCAGTTCCTTCTGGTAATTGACAAACACCAGTTACGTCAGTTGTACGGAAGTAGAACTGAGGACGGTAGTTTGTAAAGAATGGAGTATGACGTCCACCTTCTTCTTTAGATAAAACGTAAACTTCAGCTTTAAATTTTGTATGTGGAGTGATTGTTCCTGGAGCTGCTAATACTTGTCCACGTTGGATATCTTCACGAGCTACCCCACGTAATAAAGCACCAATGTTGTCTCCAGCTTCAGCGTAATCTAATAATTTACGGAACATTTCAACACCTGTTACAGTTGTTTTAGCAGTTTCTTCAGCGATACCTACTAATTCAACTTCGTCACCAACACGAACTTGTCCACGTTCAACACGTCCTGTAGCAACAGTACCACGACCAGTAATTGAGAATACGTCCTCAACCGGCATCATGAATGGTTTGTCAGTATCACGTTCTGGTGTTGGGATATACTCATCAACAGCAGCCATTAATTCTAAGATTTTTTCTTCGTAAGAAGCGTCGCCTTCTAAAGCTTTTAATGCTGAACCAGCAACGATTGGAGTATCATCTCCTGGGAAGTCGTATTCAGATAATAAGTCACGAACTTCCATTTCTACTAATTCTAATAATTCTTCGTCGTCAACCATATCCATTTTGTTTAAGAAAACAACGATGTATGGAACACCAACGTTACGAGATAAAAGAATGTGCTCACGAGTTTGTGGCATTGGACCATCAGCAGCAGATACTACTAAGATCGCGCCGTCCATTTGAGCAGCACCAGTAATCATGTTTTTAACGTAGTCAGCATGTCCTGGGCAGTCAACGTGTGCGTAGTGACGAGTGTCAGTTTCATATTCGATATGAGAAGTAGAAATTGTGATTCCACGTTCTTTTTCTTCTGGAGCGTTATCAATATCAGCATATGATGAAGCTTCCCCACCATTTTTCTTAGCTAAAACTGTTGCGATTGCTGCAGATAAAGTTGTTTTACCGTGGTCAACGTGTCCGATTGTACCAATGTTTACATGGGCTTTCGAACGGTCAAATTTTTCTTTTGCCATTTTGTATATATCCTCCTAAAATTAAAAAGTTATTTATTTTATATTATAATGATGAAGGAAAAAAATCAATTAATGAATCTCTTCCTTCACACATCATCATTCTACATGAAATTCAGAAAAAAGCCTAGTCAAAAAATTAATCTTGAGAACCGCCATTTTTCTTGATAATTTCTTCTTGAATTGATTTAGGTACGTCTTCATAGTGGTCAAATACCATCATAAATGTACCACGTCCTTGAGTAGAAGAACGTAATGTTGTTGCGTATCCAAACATTTCAGCAAGTGGAACCATTGCGTTAACAATTTGTGAGTTACCATGTGCTTCCATACCTTCAACGCGTCCACGACGACTTGTAACGTGTCCCATGATATCACCTAAGTTATCTTCTGGAACAGTAATTGTTACTTTCATCATTGGTTCAAGGATTACTGGTTGTGCTTTCTTAGCTGCTGCACGTAAAGCCATAGATGCCGCAACACGGAATGCTGTCTCGTTCGAGTCAACATCATGGTAAGAACCATCATATAATTTAGCTTTAATGTCAACTAATGGGTATCCAGCGAGAACACCATTAGCCATAGAATCTTCTAATCCTTTTTCAACAGCTGGGATGTATTCACGAGGAACCACACCACCGACGATAGCATTTTCAAACTCGAAGCCTTTTCCTTCTTCGTTTGGTGTGAACTCAACCCATACGTGACCGTATTGACCTTTACCACCAGACTGACGAACGAATTTACCTTCTGCTTGAGTCATAGGTGCTCTAAATGTTTCACGATAAGAAACTTGAGGAGCTCCTACGTTTGCTTCTACTTTGAATTCACGTTTCATACGGTCTACTAAAACGTCTAAGTGCAACTCACCCATACCTGAGATAACAGTTTCACCCGTTTCAACGTTTGTTTCAACACGGAATGACGGATCTTCTTCAGCAAGTTTTTGTAAAGCAATACCCATTTTATCTTGGTCCGCTTTAGATTTAGGTTCTACCGCTACTTGAATAACTGGTTCTGGGAACTCAATTGATTCAAGAACAACTGGTGCATCTAATGCACACAATGTGTCCCCTGTTGTTGTATCTTTTAATCCAACAGCAGCTGCGATATCTCCAGCGTAAACTGTACTGATTTCTTCACGTGAGTTGGCATGCATTTGTAGAATACGTCCGATACGTTCTTTTTTGTCTTTAGACGCATTTAAAACGTATGAACCACTATCTAATGTTCCAGAGTAAACACGGAAGAATGTTAAACGACCTACGAATGGGTCAGTCATAACTTTAAATGCTAATGAAGCAAATGGTGCATCATCAGTTGATGGACGTTCTGTTTCTTCATCAGTTTTAGTATCAATACCTTTAATTGCTTCAACATCAGTTGGAGCTGGTAAATAGTCTAAAACAGCATCTAACATTAATTGGACACCTTTATTTTTGAAGGCTGAACCAGCTAATACAGGGAAGAATTCAACATTGATTGTCGCACGACGAATCCCTTGTTTTAATTCTTCTTCAGTGATTTCTTCACCTTCTAAATATTTTTCCATTAAGTCTTCATCAGTTTCAGCTACAGCTTCAACTAATTTTTCACGCCATTCATTAGCCATGTCTACATATTCTTCAGGGATATCAGTTTCTTGGATATCTGTTCCTAAGTCATTTGTATAGATTTCAGCTTTCATTTTGATTAAGTCGATAATTCCAGTGAAGTTATCTTCTGAACCAATTGGCAATTGAATTGGGTGAGCATTTGCTTGTAAACGGTCATGGATTGTTTTAACTGAGTATAAGAAATCTGCCCCAGTTTTATCCATTTTGTTACAAAATACAATACGAGGTACTTTGTATTCAGTTGCTTGTCTCCAAACAGTTTCTGTTTGAGGCTCAACACCTGATTGCGAGTCAAGTACGGTAACAGCACCATCTAATACACGTAATGAACGTTGAACTTCAATAGTGAAATCCACGTGTCCAGGAGTATCAATGATGTTTACACGGTAACCTTTCCATTGAGCTGTTGTAGCAGCTGATGTAATTGTGATACCACGTTCTTGCTCTTGTTCCATCCAGTCCATTTGTGAAGCTCCCTCATGGGTTTCACCTAATTTATGGATTTTACCAGTATAATAAAGGATACGCTCTGTTGTTGTTGTTTTACCAGCATCAACGTGGGCCATGATTCCGATATTACGAGTTTTTTCTAGCGAAAACTCTCTTGCCATTCTTTTCTAACTCCTCTCAAACTTGATTGATTTAAATACAACAGTATTTTCTTCGTTTTAAACAGAGGATTTTACCAACGATAATGAGCGAATGCTCTGTTGGCTTCAGCCATTTTATGCACGTCTTCACGTTTTTTAACTGAAGAACCAGTGTTGTTAGCTGCATCCATGATTTCTTTTGCTAAACGTTGTTCCATTGTGTGCTCTCCACGTAAACGTGAATAGTTAACAATCCAACGTAATCCTAAAGTTGAGCGACGCTCTGGACGTACTTCAACTGGAACTTGATAGTTAGAACCACCAACACGGCGAGCTTTAACTTCAAGAACAGGCATAACATTTTCCATAGCTTGTTCGAAAACTTCTAATGGATCATTCCCTGTAGATTCTTTAATAATATCAAAAGCATCATAAATGATACTAGAAGCAACACCACGCTTACCGTCAACCATTACGCGGTTGATTAAACGAGTCACTAATTTTGAGTTATAAATCGGATCTGGTAATACATCACGTTTTGCGACAGGACCTTTTCTTGGCATGTGTAACTCCTCCTTCCAAAAATTTTATTTAAATTAGTTTAATTTATTTTTTAGGTTTTTTAGTACCATATTTAGAACGACTTTGTTTACGATCAGTAACACCAGCAGTATCTAAGGCACCACGTACGATATGATAACGAACCCCTGGTAAGTCTTTTACACGACCTCCACGAATTAAAACCACACTATGTTCTTGCAAGTTATGTCCAATACCTGGAATGTAAGCTGTCACTTCGATTAAGTTTGACAAACGAACACGGGCATATTTACGTAACGCAGAGTTAGGTTTTTTCGGTGTCATCGTACCCACACGTGTACAAACACCACGTTTTTGTGGAGAGTTCACGTTAGTTTGAGATTTTTTGAAACTATTATAGCTTTTACCTAATGCAGGTGAGCCAGATTTAGTTGTTTTTGATTTACGAGATTTACGTACCAATTGATTAATTGTAGGCATGATAAGTTCCTCCTTCCTTATAAAGCTTTTCTAGAGCCACACATCCAGGTGGTTCTTTTTTAAAA
Organism: Vagococcus martis; assembly: GCF_002026305.1. Classification (NCBI taxonomy): domain Bacteria; kingdom Bacillati; phylum Bacillota; class Bacilli; order Lactobacillales; family Enterococcaceae; genus Vagococcus; species Vagococcus martis. The sequence goes on from NZ_MVAB01000001.1 coordinate 1,142,429, forward strand.
TTAAAAAAATTAATGCAAGAAATCCTGCACTTAAAACAGGCTTTAATACAGTCCATACATTTAAAAAGACTTGTTCTCAAGCACCTTTGTAATAGTAACACACTCTATTAATAAACGTCAATAGTTTAATTTATAAAAATAATTTTTTTAGTATATCTTTTTTTTAAGATAATGCTTACAATAAGTCTATAGAATATTAGGAGGAATCTTTTTATCATGAACTTAAAAAAATTAGTTGGAATTGAATCTGCAAATTACGTTAAAGACGGAATGATAGTCGGTCTTGGAACTGGATCAACTGCCTACTATATGGTAGAAGAATTAGGACGCCGTGTAAAAGAAGAAGGATTATCAATCACTGGTGTTACTACTTCAAAAGCAACCGAAGTACAAGCTCTAGCTTTGGATATACCATTAAAAAGTATTGACGAAGTAGACTATGTTGACTTAACAATAGATGGTGCAGATGAAATTTCTGAAGATTATCATGGAACTAAAGGTGGTGGTGCTGCCCTCTTATTTGAAAAAATTGTCGGAACTTATTCAAAAGAAATCATTTGGATTGTTGATGAGTCAAAAATGGTAAAACACCTTGGAGCCTTTCCTCTTCCTGTTGAAGTGATTCCTTACGGTAGTGCTCAATTATTTAAACTATTTAACGAAAATAAACTCAATCCAACTTTACGTCTAACTGACGATGGTAATCCTTTGCTAACAGACAGTAAAAATTATATTATAGACTTACACCTAGAAAAAATTGAGAACCCTATTGAATTAGCTGCTTGGCTAGATACTCAAGTTGGTGTGGTTGAGCACGGTCTATTCTTAAACATGGTGAACCGAGTCATTATCGGGACACAACATGAAGGGGTTAAAACAATCGACGTTTCTAGATAATCATTTAAGAAGGGCGATGAAAAAATGAAAACATTAGTTTTTATTAGACACGGACAAAGTCTTTGGAACTCATTAAACCTATTCACTGGATGGGTGGATGTTGATTTAAGTGAACAAGGCGTTGAAGAAGCAAAAAATGCAGGGAAAAAAATCAAAGATGCTGGAATTCTATTTGATGTAGCATATACCTCTTATCTAAAACGTGCCATAAAAACATGTCACTATGTTTTAGAAGAATCTGATCAACTATCAACACCCGAACTAAAATCTTGGCGTTTAAATGAACGACACTATGGAGCATTACAAGGTTTAAACAAAGCAGAAACCGCTGAGAAATATGGTGCAGACCAGGTGCAACTATGGAGACGTTCATATGATACTCTGCCTCCATTACTTGATCCTAACAGTCCCGAATCATCAACACATGATCCAAAATATCGTTATCTTGATAAAAGAGCTATCCCTGAAGGTGAAAATTTAAAAGTGACACTCGAGCGTGCACTTCCTTTTTGGAATGATCACATTGCTCCAAGCTTGTTAAAAGACGAAGTCGTATTAGTGGCTGCACATGGAAATTCATTACGTGCATTGGCAAAACACATTGAAAACATTTCTGATGATGATATTATGTCTCTTGAAATCCCAACAGGACAACCATTAGTTTATGAACTAAATGATGACTTGAGCGTATCAAAAAAATATTATCTATAATACAAAAAGAGGCTGACCCAAAAGTCTCTTTACAGAAAACAAGCATTCCAAAATGAAACCTCTCATTTCAGAATGCTTGTTTTTTCGTGCTCTCTCACTAATATCCTTCCTATTTTTTCTCAGTTTTCTTAAATTGAGTGCCATTAACGCAAATCCCAGCTCCTGTGAAATCTTATCTTTTCCTCTTACAGAGAATCGATTGAATGCCAAATTAGCCTTCAGATTTCCAAAGGCTGGTTCAACATCTATTTTTCTTTGACGGTATATTTCTCCTGTGACATCCTCTTTCAAAAGCTCTCTTACGTGAGCCTTAAAATATTCCCAATTCCCATTTTTTTGAATCACTCGATTTTTACTACTCTTCGCACGAGTACATAATGCTCTAACTGGGCAATTTAAACAAGACTCACATTCATACATTTTAAGTTGTCTTTTGAATCCAGATTTATCCGTTCGAGTAGAGTAATTTCTAAATTTGACTTCTCGATTATTCGGGCAAATATAAGTATCTGCCAATTCATTATAAATCCAGTTATCTGGAATGAATGGATTTTGTTTGTATTTTTTAGTATGTTCTTTCTGATACATTGTATAAGTAATTAATGGAGTTCTTTCAAAATCATCTAAAATTGCTTGATAGTTTTCTTCACTACCATAACCTGAGTCAGCCACAATGTATTTAGGTAAGTCAAAATAAGATTTCTTGATAGTATCTAAGAAAGGAATCATTGTTTTAAAATCCGTTGGATTTGAAAATGTTTCATATGCTAAAACGTACTGATGATTGGTTGCAATTTGAACGTTATATCCAGGTTTTAACTGACCATTCATCATGTGGTCATCTTTCATTCTCATAAAAGTGGCATCATGATCTGTTTTAGAGTAGCTATTTCTACCGTTATAAATATCATGTTGTTCTTTATATTTTTGCTTTCTATAGATAAAGTCAGAAAAAGCTTTCAATGCTTTTTTAGGCTCTTTACGCTCAGAACGAAGTTCTTTTCTCTCTTGAACATCTGAAGTATTTTCAATTTTAGTACTTAAATCACTTACTTTCATTTCCAACTCATCAATGATTTGTTTTAAATTTTCTGTGTTTAACTCATCATCTTTTGAACAAATAGATGGGATAATTTGCTCTTCTACAAGTTGTTGATAATAGGACTTTGACTTTTCTCTCAAAGATTCTTCATAACGTTGTGTACTCTTTTTCCAAACGAAGGTATATTTATTTGCGTTGGCTTCTAACTTTGTTCCATCAATAAAAATAGCTTCTTCATCAATTAATTGTTGAGAAACAAGCTGATTTCTAAATTGAATAAAACATTCTTGAAGTATCGGTTGAACCAGTGGGTTCACTCTGAATCGATTAATTGTTCTGAAGTTAGGTGTCTGTGATTGCGTTAACCACATGGCACGAATGCTATCTTTAGACATAGCTTCTATCTTTCTGCCTGAAAAAATAGATTGAGTGTAGCCACACAGAATAAGCTTCAACATCATTTTTGGATGATAAGACGAAGTTCCCATTCGATGCTCAAAAACTGAGAACACATCCACAGGGATACTTTCTACTAATTCATCAATCGCAAAAGCGATATCATTTTCTTCTAAATAAATATCTAAATTCAGTGATAAAGTAACCTGTTTCGTGTTATAATTCTTATACATAAATAGCACTCCTTTTATTTTAGTTTCGTCACTTTAATTATATAGGATAGTGCTATTTTTTACGTCAAAAAAGGAAGAAAATCGAAAAAAGATTTTCTTCCTTTTAGTTTATTCTAGAGACTTTTGGGTCAGCCTCTTTCTTTTTATATTTACTATCAGAGAAACTACTATTCCTATAAAAGCAAATATAATCCAGCTTAATCCACTTGTAAAAAATGGAATATATTGTTCTGAAGTACTTAATACACTACTAACAAAAGAATTTTGTTTTAGCCCATTAGGTAGTACACGCACTGCATCTAATATTGAAGCAATAACTGTAAAACCCATCGTGATTTTGTAACAACTTGGCATTTTATCTGTCCAATTACTAAAAATAGATAAAAGGATTAGTACCATAGCTAATGGATATATAAACATTAGAACAGGAATCGACGCTGCGATAATCGCATTCAACCCAATATTAGAAATCATTAACGCAACTGCTAAACAGCCTAATACAAATGATAAATAATGCTTCTCTGAAAAAATCTCTGAATAAGCTTTACCAAATGAGGTCGCTAATCCAATCGCTGTTTTTAAACAAGCAATAATAACAATTAAACCTAGTAAAACACTTCCCGGAACTCCCAGGTAATAGTCAGCTAGTTGAGACAGTGTCACCCCACCGTTTGAATTTAAAGAAAGTGTTCCAAGACTCATTGCTCCCATTAATGATAATAATGTATAAATGATTCCCATTAAAACAATTCCAAAAACTCCAGCCTTCATTGTTTCAACAGCAATTCTTGATTTCTTATCAATACCAAAACTTTTAACACTCTCAATGATAATTGCACCAAAGGCAAGACCTGCTAGTGCATCAAGCGTATTGTAACCACCTAAAAACCCTTCAACAAATGGTCTCGATTCATAAATAGGTTGTACTGGAGCTTCTTTAATGCCCCCCATCGGATGAATAAAACTAATCACAACCAAACTACCCAATAAAACTAAAAATAATGGCGTTAAATATTTACCGATATAATCTAGAATATTACTCGGTTTAAACGAAAAAATTAAAACTAATAAAAAAAATACTGCACTAAAAATAAATAAATATAATGTACTCTTATTATCTGGAATAAATGGAGCGATAGACATCTCATAAGAAGTTGTTGCTAATCTTGGCATTGCAAAGATTGGCCCTATTATTAAATACAGTACAATAGTAAAAAAATAAGCAAAAGAAGTTGATACTCGACTAGCAAGTTCAAAAATTTTATTCGTTCCAGTTGCACCAAAAGAAATAATTGCTAGAAATGGAATTCCTATTGCTGAGATTAAAAAACCATTATTGGCTAATAATACATTTTTACCTGCTTCTTGTCCCATTTGAATCGGAAAAATCAAGTTACCTGCTCCAAAAAACAGACCAAATACCATAATTCCAATATATAACTTCTCTTTATGTGATAATCTTTCTTTCATACCTTTTAATAACCTCCAAACATCAAATTTTTTATAAAAAAAAACTTGAAATTGTATATACAATTTCAAGTTTATGACCCGTACGGGACTCGAACCCGTGTTACCGCCGTGAAAGGGCGGTGTCTTAACCGCTTGACCAACGGGCCAATATAATATTATAAAAAATAATAATGGAGAAGGAGGGATTTGAACCCTCGCGCCAGTTACCCGACCTATACCCTTAGCAGGGGCACCTCTTCAGCCACTTGAGTACTTCTCCAAATTATAATAATGGGCCTAAATGGACTCGAACCATCGACCTCACGCTTATCAGGCGTGCGCTCTAACCAGCTGAGCTATAGGCCCTATTTATTTTTAAAGCGGGTGACGAGAATCGAACTCGCGACAACAGCTTGGAAGGCTGTAGTTTTACCACTAAACTACACCCGCTAATAAAATGGCGCAAGACAGAATCGAACTGCCGACACACGGAGCTTCAATCCGTTGCTCTACCAACTGAGCTACTGCACCATTAAAGACGGTCCCGACGGGAATCGAACCCGCGATCTCCTGCGTGACAGGCAGGCATGTTAACCCCTACACCACGGAACCTAATTGCGGAGACAGGATTTGAACCTGTGACCTTCGGGTTATGAGCCTGACGAGCTACCTAGCTGCTCCACTCCGCGATATTAATAAGGAGGATAAGGGATTCGAACCCTTGCGTGCTTTTACACACCTGACGGTTTTCAAGACCGTTCCCTTCAGCCGGACTTGGGTAATCCTCCATAATACTCATGACCCGTACGGGACTCGAACCCGTGTTACCGCCGTGAAAGGGCGGTGTCTTAACCGCTTGACCAACGGGCCATAATTTTAAATAATCGTATAAAAATTTATACTATGGGCCTAAATGGACTCGAACCATCGACCTCACGCTTATCAGGCGTGCGCTCTAACCAGCTGAGCTATAGGCCCTATTTATTTTTAAAGCGGGTGACGAGAATCGAACTCGCGACAACAGCTTGGAAGGCTGTAGTTTTACCACTAAACTACACCCGCTAATAAAACAACGGTCCCGACGGGAATCGAACCCGCGATCTCCTGCGTGACAGGCAGGCATGTTAACCCCTACACCACGGAACCTAATTGCGGAGACAGGATTTGAACCTGTGACCTTCGGGTTATGAGCCCGACGAGCTACCTAGCTGCTCCACTCCGCGATATTAATAAGGAGGATAAGGGATTCGAACCCTTGCGTGCTTTTACACACCTGACGGTTTTCAAGACCGTTCCCTTCAGCCGGACTTGGGTAATCCTCCATATGAACTTACAATGGACCTTGTAGGACTCGAACCTACGACCGCCCGGTTATGAGCCGGGAGCTCTAACCAACTGAGCTAAAGGTCCAAAGGTCGTAATTATCGCGGCGGAGGGGATCGAACCCCCGACCTCCCGGGTATGAACCGGACGCTCTAGCCAGCTGAGCTACACCGCGAAAATAAAATGGCGTTACTATTAATAATACAATCTAACGCGCCCAAGAGGAGTCGAACCCCTAACCTTCTGATCCGTAGTCAGACACTCTATCCAGTTGAGCTATGGGCGCTATTTTGATGCCGAGGACCGGAATCGAACCGGTACGGTGATCACTCACCGCAGGATTTTAAGTCCTGTGCGTCTGCCAGTTCCGCCACCCCGGCTAGAACTTATTAAAGCGGAAGACGGGGTTCGAACCCGCGACCCCCACCTTGGCAAGGTGATGTTCTACCACTGAACTACTTCCGCTTATAGATGCCGGCTAAAGGACTTGAACCCTCGACCCTCTGATTACAAATCAGATGCTCTACCAACTGAGCTAAGCCGGCATATATAATAATGCGGGTGAAGGGACTTGAACCCCCACGCCGTTAGGCGCTAGATCCTAAATCTAGTGCGTCTGCCAATTCCGCCACACCCGCATATATGACCCGTACTGGGCTCGAACCAGTGACCCTCTGATTAAAAGTCAGATGCTCTACCAACTGAGCTAACGAGTCTAAATCTTATGGAGGTTAACGGGATCGAACCGCTGACCCCCTGCTTGTAAGGCAGGTGCTCTCCCAGCTGAGCTAAACCTCCATCACTAAAAAATATAAGCACGGCAACGTCCTACTCTCACAAAGGGAAACCCTTCACTACCCTCGGCGCTAAGAAGCTTAACTTCTGTGTTCGGCATGGTTACAGGTGTATCCTTCTTGCCATCGTCACCGCACTTATATATTATTGAGTAATTGCTCACTCAAAACTGAATGTTAAAGTTATCTATCATCATAATTGTCCACCGCTTATTTTGGTTAAGTCCTCGACCGATTAGTACTAGTCCGCTCCATACATCACTGTACTTCCACTCCTAGCCTATCTACCTGATCATCTTTCAGGGGTCTTACTTCCTTAAAGGAATGGGAAATCTCATCTTGAGGGGGGCTTCACGCTTAGATGCTTTCAGCGTTTATCCCGTCCATACATAGCTACCCAGCAATGCCCTTGGCAGAACAACTGGTACACCAGAGGTATGTCCATCCCGGTCCTCTCGTACTAAGGACAGCTCCTCTCAAATTTCCAACGCCCGCGACGGATAGGGACCGAACTGTCTCACGACGTTCTGAACCCAGCTCGCGTGCCGCTTTAATGGGCGAACAGCCCAACCCTTGGGACCGACTACAGCCCCAGGATGCGACGAGCCGACATCGAGGTGCCAAACCTCCCCGTCGATGTGAACTCTTGGGGGAGATAAGCCTGTTATCCCCAGGGTAGCTTTTATCCGTTGAGCGATGGCCCTTCCATGCGGAACCACCGGATCACTAAGCCCGACTTTCGTCCCTGCTCGAGTTGTAGCTCTCGCAGTCAAGCTCCCTTCTGCCTTTGCACTCTACGAATGATTTCCAACCATTCTGAGGGAACCTTTGGGCGCCTCCGTTACCTTTTGGGAGGCGACCGCCCCAGTCAAACTGTCCATCTGACACTGTCTCCCACCACGATTAGTGGTGCGGGTTAGAATGGTCATAACACAAGGGTAGTATCCCACCAGCGCCTCCATCGAAACTAGCGTTCCGACTTCTACGGCTCCTACCTATCCTGTACATGTGTCACAAACATTCAATATCAAACTACAGTAAAGCTCCATGGGGTCTTTCCGTCCTGTCGCGGGTAACCTGCATCTTCACAGGTACTAAAATTTCACCGAGTCTCTCGTTGAGACAGTGCCCAAATCGTTACGCCTTTCGTGCGGGTCGGAACTTACCCGACAAGGAATTTCGCTACCTTAGGACCGTTATAGTTACGGCCGCCGTTTACTGGGGCTTCAATTTTGAGCTTCGCTATTGCTAACCCATCCTCTTAACCTTCCAGCACCGGGCAGGCGTCAGCCCCTATACGTCATCTTTCGATTTTGCAGAGACCTGTGTTTTTGATAAACAGTCGCTTGGGCCTATTCACTGCGGCTGAACTTGCGTTCAGCACCCCTTCTCCCGAAGTTACGGGGTCATTTTGCCGAGTTCCTTAACGAGAGTTCTCTCGCTCACCTTAGGATTCTCTCCTCGACTACCTGTGTCGGTTTGCGGTACGGGTCATTTGTTTCTAACTAGAAGCTTTTCTTGACAGTGTGACATTGAGACTTCGGTACTTTATTTCCCTACTCATCACAACTTGTCCTTAAAGATAAAAGCATTTGACTCTTATCAAGACTTGTTGCTTGAACGTGCACTTCCAGTCGCACGATCTCATAGCCTCCTGTGTCCCTCCATTGTTCAAACAAAACAAACGAGTACAGGAATCTCAACCTGTTATCCATCGCCTACGCCTATCGGCCTCAGCTTAGGTCCCGACTAACCCTGGGAGGACGAGCCTTCCCCAGGAAACCTTAGTCATTCGGTGGACAGGATTCTCACCTGTCTTTCGCTACTCATACCGGCATTCTCACTTCTAAGCGCTCCACCAGTCCTTACGATCCAGCTTCAACGCCCTTAGAACGCTCTCCTACCATAGAACCAAAGGTTCTATCCACAGCTTCGGTAACATGTTTAGCCCCGGTACATTTTCGGCGCAAGGGCACTCGACTAGTGAGCTATTACGCACTCTTTAAATGGTGGCTGCTTCTAAGCCAACATCCTAGTTGTTTGTGCACCCTCACATCCTTTTCCACTTAACATGTATTTTGGGACCTTAGCTGGTGGTCTGGGCTGTTTCCCTTTCGACAATGGATCTTATCACTCACTGTCTGACTCCCGGATATAAATGAATGGCATTCGGAGTTTATCTGAATTCGGTAACCCAAGACGGGCCCCTAGTCCAAACAGTGCTCTACCTCCATCATTCTCAAATCCGAGGCTAGCCCTAAAGCTATTTCGGAGAGAACCAGCTATCTCCAAGTTCGTTTGGAATTTCTCCGCTACCCACACCTCATCCCCGCACTTTTCAACGTACGTGGGTTCGGTCCTCCAGTGCGTTTTACCACACCTTCAACCTGGACATGGGTAGGTCACATGGTTTCGGGTCTACGACAACATACTCATTCGCCCTATTCAGACTCGCTTTCGCTACGGCTCCGCTTCTTCAGCTTAACCTCGCATGCTATCGTAACTCGCCGGTTCATTCTGCAAAAGGCACGCTATCACCCATTAACGGGCTCTAACTTCTTGTAGGCACACGGTTTCAGGTTCTATTTCACTCCCCTTCCGGGGTGCTTTTCACCTTTCCCTCACGGTACTGGTTCACTATCGGTCACTAGAGAGTATTTAGCCTTGGGAGATGGTCCTCCCGGATTCCGACGGAATTTCTCGTGTTCCGCCGTACTCAGGATACTCATAGGTGTGTTGTCAATTTCGTCTACGGGGCTTTTACCCGCTACGGCTGACCTTTCCAAGTCGATTCGACTATCCACAACAGCTACCACAGCTGAGTCCTACAACCCCAACAAGCAAGCTTGTTGGTTTGGGCTGTTTCCGTTTCGCTCGCCGCTACTAAGGAAATCGATTTTTCTTTCTCTTCCTGCAGGTACTTAGATGTTTCAGTTCTCTGCGTCTACCTTCTAATAGCTATGTATTCACTATTAGATAATATCCTATAAAAGATATTGGGTTCCCCCATTCGGAAATCTCCGGATCATAGCATACTTACTGCTCCCCGAAGCATATCGGTGTTAGTCCCGTCCTTCATCGGCTTCTAGTGCCAAGGCATCCACCGTGCGCCCTTATTCACTTAACCTTTTCTAACCTTACGGTTAGCTTTTTTTAATTAATGACTAACTAGCGATAGATAATCATTAATACATTTCACAGTTCTTTTTAAAGAAACTGTTCAACGCGGTGTTCTCGGTTTATGTTGATGTCTAACTTCAACTATCCAGTTTTCAATGAACAATTCGTTTGATGATTACTCATCAATGGAGCCTAGCGGGATCGAACCGCTGACCTCCTGCGTGCAAGGCAGGCGCTCTCCCAGCTGAGCTAAGGCCCCTAACTACTTTAAGAGTAGACCTCTCAAAACTGAACAAAGTAAAGACAAAATGTGTTTTCCGTAATTTTCCTTAGAAAGGAGGTGATCCAGCCGCACCTTCCGATACGGCTACCTTGTTACGACTTCACCCCAATCATCTATCCCACCTTAGGCGGCTGGCTCCAAAAGGTTACCTCACCGACTTTGGGTGTTACAAACTCTCGTGGTGTGACGGGCGGTGTGTACAAGGCCCGGGAACGTATTCACCGTGGCATGCTGATCCACGATTACTAGCGATTCCGGCTTCATGTAGGCGAGTTGCAGCCTACAATCCGAACTGAGAACAGCTTTAAGAGATTAGCTAAACCTCGCGGTCTCGCAACTCATTGTACTGTCCATTGTAGCACGTGTGTAGCCCAGGTCATAAGGGGCATGATGATTTGACGTCATCCCCACCTTCCTCCGGTTTGTCACCGGCAGTCTCGCTAGAGTGCCCAACTGAATGATGGCAACTAACAATAAGGGTTGCGCTCGTTGCGGGACTTAACCCAACATCTCACGACACGAGCTGACGACAACCATGCACCACCTGTCACTTTGTCCCCGAAGGGAAAGCTCTATCTCTAGAGTGGTCAAAGGATGTCAAGACCTGGTAAGGTTCTTCGCGTTGCTTCGAATTAAACCACATGCTCCACCGCTTGTGCGGGCCCCCGTCAATTCCTTTGAGTTTCAGCCTTGCGGCCGTACTCCCCAGGCGGAGTGCTTAATGCGTTAACTGCAGCACTGAAGGGCGGAAACCCTCCAACACTTAGCACTCATCGTTTACGGCGTGGACTACCAGGGTATCTAATCCTGTTTGCTCCCCACGCTTTCGAGCCTCAGCGTCAGTTACAGACCAGAGAGTCGCCTTCGCCACTGGTGTTCCTCCATATATCTACGCATTTCACCGCTACACATGGAATTCCACTCTCCTCTTCTGCACTCAAGTCCTCCAGTTTCCAATGACCTTCCTCGGTTGAGCCGAGGGCTTTCACATCAGACTTAAAAGACCGCCTGCGCTCGCTTTACGCCCAATAAATCCGGACAACGCTTGCCACCTACGTATTACCGCGGCTGCTGGCACGTAGTTAGCCGTGGCTTTCTGGTTAGATACCGTCAAGGTGATAACAGTTACTCTATCACTTGTTCTTCTCTAACAACAGAGTTTTACGATCCGAAAACCTTCTTCACTCACGCGGCGTTGCTCGGTCAGACTTTCGTCCATTGCCGAAGATTCCCTACTGCTGCCTCCCGTAGGAGTCTGGGCCGTGTCTCAGTCCCAGTGTGGCCGATCACCCTCTCAGGTCGGCTATGCATCATGGTCTTGGTAGGCCGTTACCCCACCAACTAACTAATGCACCGCGGGCCCATCCATCAGCGACACTTAAAGCGTCTTTTATGATCTCGCCATGCGGCAAAATCAATTATGCGGTATTAGCACCTGTTTCCAAGTGTTATCCCCCTCTGATGGGCAGGTTGCCCACGTGTTACTCACCCGTCCGCCACTCATTTCTTTTCGGTGGAGCAAGCTCCGGTGAAAAGAAATGCGTTCGACTTGCATGTATTAGGCACGCCGCCAGCGTTCGTCCTGAGCCAGGATCAAACTCTCAATAAAAAGTTGATAACATCTTACGATGTTTAAGCTCATTTGTTTAAAACTTGCTAGCGAATTGTATTCACTAAATATGGTTTGTTTCTACATAGTAGAAACGCCCTACACATTTGGTTTGTCTTACTTTGTTCAGTTTTCAAAGGTCTAAATGTCGTTGCCGTAACAACTTTTATATCATATCAACTTGTTATCTTATTGTCAACAAGTTTTTAAGAATTTTTTGAGAAAAATCTCAAAATCGGGAAGACAGGATTCGAACCTGCGACCCCTTGGTCCCAAACCAAGTGCTCTACCAAGCTGAGCTACTTCCCGTATTAAAATCTAACGCGCCCAAGAGGAGTCGAACCCCTAACCTTCTGATCCGTAGTCAGACACTCTATCCAGTTGAGCTATGGGCGCTATTTTGATGCCGAGGACCGGAATCGAACCGGTACGGTGATCACTCACCGCAGGATTTTAAGTCCTGTGCGTCTGCCAGTTCCGCCACCCCGGCTAGAACTTATTAAAGCGGAAGACGGGGTTCGAACCCGCGACCCCCACCTTGGCAAGGTGATGTTCTACCACTGAACTACTTCCGCTTATAGATGCCGGCTAAAGGACTTGAACCCTCGACCCTCTGATTACAAATCAGATGCTCTACCAACTGAGCTAAGCCGGCATGTTCTATTAACACGATGTATATCCCAATAAAAAAGATTATAAATCGTATTATGGCTTA